>JAWOIY010000115.1:0-12169 GCA_046484425.1 Desulfobacterales bacterium
CATGGTCTTTTCTCCCTTTGAAAGTTGTGGCACGTTTTTTGCGGTAGAAAAGACAAAAGCCTTAAAATACTCCTCAGCAGAAAGGTTTTCATCAATCTCACAACACTTAAACTACGGAGTAATTCCGTTGAACAGATTCTTTTGGTGGAGGTAGAAGGCAATGGAAGTAGACAAAAAACTGTTGTTCGGCATAGATGACTCTGATTTTTCCCGGCAGGCCTTGGTCGAGGTAGGAAATCTGCAAAAAAACAATTCAAATCTCAAGATTACAATATTTCATGGTGCTATTGACGCTAATTTCTCCTTCATGACGAAAATGCTTAAGCCGGGTCCCGATGAATTGGAAAAGCATCGGCGGCTTTGGAGCCTGGAAGAAAAAAACATCTTGAAAAAAGCCATAGAGGCTTTAACCGAATCCGGATTTGATTCAAAGAGAGTTACAACCTTTTTCGAGCAAGACTGCAAGGACCCTTCTGAATCTATGATGAATCTGGCAGTTGCTGAAGGTTTTGAAACGGTTGCAGTTGCTCGATGGGGAGCAACCACATTGTCGCGTCAGTGCATGGGGTCCGTCACATACCGGCTGGCCAACATGGAGGATATCTCGGCCGTTTGGATAATGGATCCCCGTATTCGTTCCCATGACGTGCTGGTAACGCTGGTCGGAGCACAGGTCAGTCAAAGGGTTATGGAGTACACATTGAGATATTTTGAGCATCTCAAAGAGAGCCGGTTTACGTTTTTTCACGTGATTCCAGCCCCGCCCGCTCAAATTTGGGATTACGGGTGTATTAGAGACAAAGACAGTTTTGAAGAGCAGCAGGATAAAATAAGACGGTGGATGGAGGAGAAGACGGACATGGTTACACAGATCGCGGATGAAGGCAGACAAAGGCTTATTAAGGCAGGAATTCCAGAGCAAAACATCACCGTCAAACTTAAACATCAGGAACAGGGCATTGCCAGGGATATCCTTAAAGAACTTGAAACAGGCAATTACGGCATTATCTTGATTGGCCGTAAGGGTTCAAAAAAAATCAAGGAATTCCAGCTTGGAAGTAAAGCCGGCAAACTGCTTCATGCCGCGCACACACTGATAACCTGTATTGTCAAATGATACATATTAAGAGGTTTTTTAGATTTTTGTGGCCGGGTCTCCAATTGTGGCAGCCGCCGGACTCCTTTAACTTGCTCAAACCTCCTATATTTAATGATAGATTTTTAAGGCATCTTCTACGCTTTTCCCTTCCACGGTAATGGCATAAATGGCATTGCACATCCTGATTGCTTCTTTAAGGGACTTTTGATGAATGTTTCTTCCGGTAGCATTTCCTGAGGCGCCACTGACAAATATTTGATCATGCAGACGTTGCAAAAACCCTTTTGCATCTATACTTGACCCACCCGCACAAACGACTTTTGTGTGGCCAGCTGCCCGGACGGCCTCTTTGAATATCTCTTTTGATTCACTACCTTCTATTTTGGGATAATTCACCTTAACAAAATCACTGCCAAGACATGCAGCAACACCGGTAGCCCCAGCAATCAAATGAGGATCTTTCTCATCGACCACCGTCTTGCCACGGGGATAGACCCATAATACGGTTATCAACCCATGTTGGTGTGCATTGTAAACAATCTGTGCTGCCTGATGTAACATATCGGACTCATACTCACTCCCTAAATAGACTGTATAGCCCACCGCCAAGATATTTAGTCCGCTGTTATCACGAAAATTCACTACTTGCTGAATATCCAACCACTGATTACTGAATGGGTCGGACTGGGGTGTTTTAACAAGATTTGTTTTGGAATTGAGCTTTGCCAGATAAGGAATGCCGGAGTAATGTATACCATATCTGGCAATCAGACCCAGCTGCGTCGCAAAGACACCGATCTTTGCCTGGCTCGCAATCCTGAAAAGATGTTCCGGATCACTGTCATCCGGGTGGATTCCTTTACCATAAAAATCGTTATTTAAGTGCTCTACTTTTTGATCGCCTGCAAACAGCATCAATCGTCCGCTGTTTTTTGTAATAGTTAGATAATTCTTGATATAATTTTTTCTCACCGCCTTTGGTACATCCAATGGTACCATGACATCATTCTCTCTAACATCCATGTTTATGCCCTCCTTTATTGTCAAACTTGTGAAATCAATTGTTTTTTCGACAGTTTTCTCATATAGAATTTCCGTCCTTTGTACTTCGTCTCGATGAGCTTACCCCGATCGATCAACAGGCACGAATGTCAGGTAGTCAATGGAACTTCCCGTTTCTTTTACCTTTTTAACCTTGTCCTGAACAGTCCGTAAGATTTTTTGAGGATTATAGAATTTACGGCGCTCAGCCTGCATTTTTTTAGTACGGCCTAACTGGCAATATACACAGGAATAGGTGCATATTTTGGGGGGGATATTATTTATCCCGAGGCTGTGCCCCAAACGCCTGGATGGAACAGGACCAAAAGCGATCATTCTGCTCATTTTTTCCTCTTAACCGTTCTGTTCGGTCTTCAACTTCCTAACTTAGTACATGTATTCATAACTACGCTTACGTATGTATATAATTTTATGTATGCAAAAGTTAAATGGGACACTCCTACCGGTTTCGAGAAAGGTGCTGTCGAACCAGTTCATCAGGGCTTGCACTGGAGGAGCCGGTGATGACAGTGGTGCCCTTTGCTTTAAAATTCTCAATGGCCCTGGAACCCATGTTCCCTGCGATGATAACGCTAACCCCCAAATCGTGAAGCCAATTTGGGAATACATCCGGTGCATGAGAAGGTGGGTGCAAGATTTCCTTTTTTATTATTTGCTGATTTTGTATATGAAAAATGACAAATTTGGTTGCCTTGCCAAAAGATAATAAAAGCCGACCTCCGGCTATTGGAATGGCAATCTTTGTGGTCACAGATTCTTTTGAACGGCTGTCTTCAATAATTTTATCGACGATTAATTCGTATCCATGTGCTGCTTCGGAATTCGGATATTTCTCCAGATAAGATTGCCCTTCTTCAGTGCAAATCGACAGGTGCGGGTCAATTGGAATCCGGCCCAAGTAGCGTACATTGAAGATAATTGATTCTCTGAACATTCCTTCACTGGTTTTGTCGCATTTTTTACAAAATAAACCGCTCTTATTTTCTACGAAACCCAAAATAGAACTTTGGGCGTTTTCATATAAATTGATCAATTCTCTGACTTGTTTTCTGGCATGAGGCAGATATTCCTTCTCGGGGGCTGAAACGAAAATGACTTTAGCCTCATGCACCGCATTGGCCACGGCGAGCGGTTCATCACCCGTACCCGATATGGAATCGATGATAAGATAATCCAAGTCTCCCCAATTTACGTCAGTAATGAACTGGCGAATGACATGGCTTTTCAAGTCCCCCCGCCAGATCACGGTATGGTTCACATCTTTCAAAATGGATTTAATTGATATCACTTTCAGATAATCTGAATAGGATTCGGGGACAAATTTCTTATTTTCATCGGTTTCATAAACTCCTTGAAGCCCGAGTACACTAGAAATATTTGTGCCATGCAGATCAAGATCAATCAGACCGACGTTTACCTTTCTTTTTGAAAGGGCAACTGCCAAATTGGTGGCAAGGCTTGTTTTACCGACGCCCCGTTCGTTACTCGTAACGATATATTTATGCTGGATCAAGGACGGGGAATCGTGAATGGCCGGGTCTTGTTCAGCCGATCCGATATCCATATTCTTCCGATCTGGAGGATCGAAATCATTGGATGAATTACCCATAACACACCTCCCTGCATATGATCAGTAAAGATCCAGGTCCAGAGGGCCCGGCTTTGAGCTAAGCCCAGAGGGCATAATTTGTACCTTTTGCAAGTCATTGGAATGTTGGAAGATTGGAATACTGGAAGGTTGGGTGGTAGAAGCGGAAATGATCTCTTTAAAACTGACAGAATTCCTTCACAACCCATTATTCCACGATTCCATCATCCCATTATTCCCGTTGAATCATTTACCGGCAGAGCCATTGAACTCTGACCCGGCCCTGAGGACCGAGATTTCCAAGCTGCATTAAATAATAGTGATGTCTCTTTCTAAATTATGCATGATATGTGCCACAAGAAAACAGGATGTGGATGTAACTATGAATCGATGTGTCCCATCCTTTTGGGCTATGCGACCGTCTCCTTTGTGGGCCGTAACACCTAAAAATATTTCCAGTTAACCGATACTAAAAACTTCACCTTAACAATTATATTTCCATTGGTAATATTCGTGTTAGTCCTTTTGATTTCGAAATTTTGCGAAAAGAAATTTCGCATTTTTTCTAAATTTGACTTTTCTGAAGAATGAATCACCGGTTGCGATGATATTAACTGTTTGAATTTTTATTATTTTCTCAGATCATAATTTGGTGGCATGATCCATGCAAAATCAGGAAGTAAGTCATGGGAAAATCGTAAGATCAACGAATATCTTTTGAGGAATCTTTTTTAAATTATATCACGGGTTAAATATAAATAATTTTTTCGTGAGGGGAGCAAAAAATATTAACATGCCCTTAAGGGTTAAAAGGAGGTGGTTTTGATGTTCGATATAAACACATATAAAAAAGAGGCAAAACTCAAAGACGGAACCAAAGTTCTTCTAAGGCCGATGAAGACAGAAGACCAGGATGCTTTATATACCTTCTTCAAATCGGTTCCCAAAGAAGACGTAAAGTATTTGCGCGATGATGTATCCAGCAGACTCCTTGTAGAAAAATGGACGAAAAACCTTAACTATGAAAAGACGTTACCCATCTTGGCACTAAAAGATGATGCCATTATTGGTGATGCCACTATCAATCGCCGCCGGTTCGGCTGGAAATGGCACCTGGGTACCGTACGGGTTTTTGTGCACAATGAATATCGGAATGTTGGTCTGGGACATCTCATGATTGATGAGCTCGTGGATATCGCGTTCAAACTCGGGATCGAAAAACTCATAGTCGAAATTCCCGACCTTGCAACTGGCGCAATCAATGCGTTTACCAGAGTGGGATTCAATCGTGTTGCAGTAATTCCGAACATGGTCAAGGACAGGGAAAATATGCCTGTGGATGTCGTGGTTATGATGAAAGATATCAGACCGGCCCACGACGATGCCTATGATTATGATTTTTAAGGCAGTTTTTGAGCCAAAACTATGGGCGGGATAGAAGATTTTGTTTCTCCTCACGGATAATTTTTTTGTTGATCTTTGCATGACCATCGTTTTAATTTAATGAGTCAAGTTTCGCGCCCTTTCATTCAACGAAAGTCTTATCTGATGAATTTTGCTGAAATCGGTCCATCGCCATATATTTTCCCAAAAGGCGATATGAACCGTGGCGTCGCAGCGTGACCCGATATGTCAGGATTTTTGAAAGATTTGATACGGCTCATAAAAACGGTGCATTAAATCCTGAATATCGGGTCACTGCGAAAGATGGTGCTTTTGACAGGCATACCGCCCTTTATGAAAACACATGGCGATGCGCCTTCACTGCCGAAACCGGATACAACCGTCATGGATCAAGGTACCGTGGACAGGATATCATCTAACATGCTGTTATGAATACCAACACCTATCACATCTTAAAAGGAGGACTATAACGATGGAGAAAAAAATATTATTGGCCATGGATGATTCTGAAAACGCGATGCGGGCGGTTGAATTTGTAGCCAATTTTTTTACGCCGGATAATAAAATTACACTTTTTAACGTAATCCCAGACACTGCAACCCTGTGTGCAATGAACAGTCCGGAGCTGACCCCTTATTTTATATCCCAACAAAGCGCTTTTTGCCTGCTGGAAGAGGAAAAAAAGAAGCTGGTTAATGAGGCCATGCAAAAATCGAAAAGGATACTTTTAGACGCAAAATTCGAAGAAAGGAATATCACAATAAAATCCGAAATAAGAAAAAGCGGTATTGCAAGAGATATCATAAGAGAAGCCAAGGCCGGTTATAATGTCGTTGTTATGGGCAAGAGAGGCCTGTCCGGAATTAAGGATTTTATTCTTGGGAGTGTTTCACAAAAAGTATTTAATTCGGCAAAAGATATATCGGTCTTGATTGTGGATTAGCCCAGGTTGCAAAACCCAAATTAATATCAGAAAAAAAACCGAAGGAATGATGCCTGTGCCAGAGGATTAAATTTAAAAAAAATTTGAAATTCCGTCCCTTTAAGGAGGAAGGTGCTCATGAAAAAGATAATGATAGCGGTTGACGATTCATTGCATTCTAAAAATGCCGTTCGGTACGCTGGGCACATTTCGGTTTGGGTAAAAAATATGAGCTATGTTCTTTTTCACGTACAACCGAGGCTTTCTCAGTACCTCGAAGATGAAGCCAGAATTAATTCTAAATCCCGGAACCAATTAAACCAGATCAAGGCCAAAAATTTAGAGGCGTCTCAACAGCTGCTCGATCAATATAAATCGCAGATGGTCCAAACCGGTATCGAGGAAAACCAAATACAAACAGTTACTCATCCGGCAAAGCTTGGCATCGCAAAGGATATTCTTGAATATGCATTAAAGGCACAGTATGATGCACTTGTTTTGGGCAGACGGGGTGTTTCAGGCTTTATGGAATATTATATGGGGAGCGTTTCATCCAGTATCGTACAAAATTCGAGGGTCACTCCCATTTGGGTTGTCGGCGGCAACGTGACTCCCTCAAAAATCCTGGTGCCTATTGATGGATCGGAATACAGTCTTCGTGCGATAGATCATTTGGCTTATATCGTCAGCAATCATTCCGATATCAACCTGTCCTTTTTGCATGTCCAACCCAAACTCAAAGACTACTGTATGATTGATTTTGATATAAAAAAAGCGGATGCTTTTGAAGACCTGGTTATAAAAAGCAATCATAACTGCATCGAAAATTTTTATGCCCTGGCTTTAAGGAAATTAAAAGAATTCGGAATAAATAAAGACCGGATAGAAATCAAAACGGTTACACGCCTCTTTAATATAGGGAGCGCTGTCGTAGAGGAAATAAAAACCGGAAACTATGATACGGTTGTGATGGGACGCAGCGGTATGAACAAGACTTTTTTTACGGGAAGCGTTACCAACTATGTATTGAATAACATATCAAATGCCGCCATCTGGATTGTCCCATAACAGCGCCTGGGGCAAAGGCCAATATAAAAAACGCTTCGGAGATACCGGCCGAGTAATTCATAAACACATCAACCCCGGGGAATATTTGGGCTTTCATCAGGCCTTGAACGAATGATGAGGAGGGGACGATCTATACGTTGCAATACTCCGGCTGCGACGCTTCCATAAAATGTCCTGGACAAACCGGTGCGGCCGTGACTGGCCATCGCCACAAGGTCTGCATTCTCGCGTTCAGCAGCATCGATAATCGCTTTCACGACCAGCCCATGACCGATGAGAGTTTGAACGTTGATACCCTTTGCGCGATACTCTTCTTGTAGAGAAGCAAGATAAACTTCTGTCTCTTTCCTTTGATGATCGCATTTTTCCAGGTACCTTGACATATCAATCACTTCATCATATTCCAACATAAGCGGCGGTTCCGCAACTATAAAGAAAATCACTTTCGAGTTGAAACATTGTGACAGATTCTTTACATGAGGCAATATTGCTTCGGCTCGTTTCGAACCGTCCAATGGAACCAATATGGTATTATACATGTCTCTCTCCTGCTTGAAGCTCGAAGGCAAGGACGGGACAAACATCGACGCACCTCCCACAGCCATCACATTTTTCCGCATTGACTTCTACCTTGTACATGACTTAATAACCTTCTTGAGATAGGTCCAGATTGTGTATAATGGTTAACCTTTCCAGGTCTTTTTATAAAATCAAACCTTCAAAGATATTAAGGACTTTTCTGAATTTCTTTTTTATTCCCGTGGATCAATCGAGACAAAGAATCATCAACGGCCTTGATTGTGAGAGGTTTATCAATAAGATCCTGAATTCCGGAACTCAATGCCTCAGAAACAACCTTTTCATTTTTGTAAGCCGTGATGAGTATCTTTATGGCATCCGGACAAATTTCCTGAATCTTTCTGGAAAATGTCAATCCATCTATCCCCGGCAATTTATAATCTATGAGAATGATGTCATAGGCTTGCTGTTTGATCAGTTCCATGCCCTCTTCAGCCGTCCCCACCGAAACTATTTGACATCCTTCAATATCGAAGTACAAAGTCAGGGAATCTCTGATCCACTCATCGTCGTCTACGAGTAATATTTTCTTGTCTTTGAGTTTGCTAAATAGGTCCATCTGCAATCCCCCGGAACCTTAAAATTCGTTTTATAGGAAAATTTCTGTGACGCATTACAATTTTATGGCTTGCATGAAGTATGCCACCGAATCATATTGTATATAAACCTAATTAATCCAGATAGTTCTCTGTGTCTATATTGGCAAGGGATTTCATTGCGGGACTCTGATTTAGAAGAATTTCAAAACCATTTTTAGAAAATTTTCGAAAAAATTGTCACGTCTTTGAAATGAAATGAATTTTTCTTGGGATGTTCATACCCATGAGAAATACGGGTTTGGGGAGTGGGTTATTATTTTTGCAGTTTCTTTCTCCGGTAACGGAAGGTGTGGTGGTTCATGTTAAGAAGCTTGGCAGCCTTAATTTCGTTGCCTTCAGCCATTCTAAAGGCTTCCCCGATATAATATTTTTCTAAGGATTCTTGAGTGGAGGCAAAATCAATGCCTTGAGCTGGAAGCGGCGGAAAAATAATTTCATCTGTTACTTTCTTGGGTATGTCACTTCCGAATTTATTTACCAAGCCGAGATCCTCAGCCCCCAATATTGGTCCCTTTCCTAAGAGAACTCCTTTCTCAATAAGGTTTTTAAGTTCACGAACGTGACCTGTCCAGTTGTGAGTCATAAGAGCATTCTCTGCATTTGCGGAGATGCCGGTGAATGCCTTGCCGAATTTATTGCTGAACGCCATAAGGAAGTGCTTGGCAAGTGGCATGATATCACCGCGACGTTTATTCAACGAGGGCGCCTGTATTTTTATTACGCCGACTCGGAAATAAAGGTCCTTTCGAAATAGGCCCTTTTCTATCATACTGTCTAATTCTTTATTGGTGGCGGCAATGATTCTCATTTCAATTTGCATTTTCTTTGTCCCGCCGACCCTGTAAAATTCACCCGTTTCGAGAAATCTGAGAAGCTTGGCCTGGGCTTCCAGACTCAAATCCCCCACCTCATCAAGAAATAGGGTCCCATTTGCCGACTCTTCTATTAAGCCTTTTTTACCTGATGCTCCTGCTCCGCTGAAGGCGCCTTTTTCATACCCAAAAAGTTCGCTTTCAACAAGATCTTTTGGAATAGCAGCGCAGTTTACAGGAATAAAAGGGCCTTTAAAATTGGGGCTTCTATAATGAATCGCACTGGCAATCAATTCTTTACCCGTACCGGTCTCTCCGAGAATAAGAATCGGGGTATCGGGGCTTTTGGCCACCATGGTTATAAATCCCATAACTTCTTGCATCGCATTGCTTTGACCTATAAAACAAGGAAGGTTCTCCCTAAGATACCGCTCTTGGAGCAACTGAACTTCTTTTCTGAGTCGGATCGTTTCAAGCGCATTTCGAATTGTCATCTCCAAACTATCCATGTGAATCGGTTTTACCACGTAATCGTAGGCACCAAGCTTCATGGCAGAGATTACGGTGGCGATATCTTCATAGGCTGTTATCATTATAACCATCACATTAGGGCAAAGACCCTTAATTTCACGAAGCGCATTCATCCCGTCCATACCGGGCAACCCGATGTCAAGCAGAACCAGGTCAGGGAAATTCGCCTTTATCGCATCAATTGCGGTCTCGGCTGTAGGAAATGCTTCTATTTTATAGTATTCCTCAAGGGCCATCGTTATCCCTTCCCTTATGTTTTCTTCATCATCGACGATATATATAGAATATTGTATCATGAGTCGCCTATTCCTCTCTTTATGGGCAATTCAATCCTGAATTCAGCTCCGCCCCATCTACTTTCCGAGATATCGATATAACCACCATGATCTGTGATAATTCTGTTGGAGATACTAAGGCCGATTCCAGTACCGTCGCTCTTGGTGGAATAAAAGGGATCAAATATTTTATCCTTCATGGCCGAAGGCACCCCCGGGCCGGAATCGGAAACCGTTATGAGAATACAATTCTTTCCAATAGATGAAGTTATCTCTATTTTTTTCCCTTTCCTCATATCCTGCATGGCTTCAGTGGCATTGTTAATCAGATTTAAAATTACCTGTTCGATCAAGTTTGGATCGGCTTGACATAGCGGCAAATCCAAAGTCAACGCTTTTTCTACCTCAATCTCTTGTTTACGCAAGGCAACCTCGCAAAGATGAAGAGCATCCTTAATCGGTTTATTTACGTCTGTTAAAACAAGCTTTGGCTCACTATGTTTGGAAAAATCCATGACTCTCTTAATCACAAACTCAATTTTAATTGCGGCTGATTTGATCTTTTCTAAAATTCCCTTAACTTTTTCCAAACTTTCCTCTTTATCATAGATTTTCTCAAGAGTGTTCAAGTAGATATTAATGCCGGAAAGCGGATTTCTTATTTCATGGGCAATGCCGGCAGCCACGCGCCCCAGAGCAGACATTTTGTCTTGAATTCTTAAAAGTCTCTCCAACTCCTTAGACCGAGAAACATCTATATTATAGACCAACATCGCTTCTTCTCCTTGAAATTCTATCATACATGCACGACATTGGATCCATCTCATAACAAGTGTGTTCCTGGTATTATCCGGGTAATAAAACCTAAAATCTGTATCCTGGGCCTGTACTTTTCCTGAAATGACAGCCTGGTAGAATTGCCCTAACTTTTCGACATCATCCGGATGGATGTTTTCAAGATCTGTCAAGCGAGGCTTTCGTGGTAGAGGACCAAGTAGTTTCTCCTGTTCGAGATTTTGATAGATGATTTGATTGTTTTTAATGATGGATATCCCCAGAGGTGAATTTTCAACCAGATGGCGAAATCTCTGCTCGCTTTCAAGCAGGGCCTCATCCGCCTTCTTATGGTCTTCTTCCAATTTGATGCTGTGCAGGGCAAAGGCAATATCTTGGGCAACATCTTCAAACAAGCGCTGTTCATTCTCATCTGCGACAAGATATTTGGGGATGGAAGCAGTCATAATACCGTAGACTTTCCCCCCGTATTCCAACCGCACGGTCATCGCTCCTCTGTCACCATACTTTGCCAATAACGGACAGTCTGTACAGTTGGTCGGTTCACCTGTTATCACCAAACCTGGTTGCGACATCGCCCTTCGGCCACAATCGGTTAACTCTCCACGTTTGAGATGATGGATCATCGGTAAAAAATCCTTGCCCAACCCGGATTCGAAGGTCGCGAGCAATTCTTTGGACTCATTGAATAAAGCAAACCAGGTATTATAATAACCGCGATTCTCGATAAGATTATCGCAGGTTTTCTGAAGCAGCATAGCGGGATCTTTTTCTTTGACGAGCAATTTATTGACATTTCGTATGGTGCCCAGCATGAGAATATAACGCTCCATCTTCTTTTCGCGCTTCTTCAATTCCAGGCGCCAGGTTCCGATGATTAAACCCAAGCTTCCACCCACTATAAAGGGTACAACGTATCCCTTTATAGCGGATGGATAGCCAAGCATCATTTTTTGAATGGTGGAAAAAATACTCAAAGCGATTGCCCCCATCAAAAAAGATAAGCTTCCGTGGATGAATCCTGTCATAAAAAGGCTCCAACTTTTCATAATTTAAGCAAATTTCTCATAAATATGAGGCTATCTTATTGGGCATTATAATGGAGATAGGACCGGCAGTCAACAAACGGGGATTTTTAATAGGATCAATGGTGATTTAAAGAAAAAGAGGGGGGGCCACATTTTAAACGGATGTCTCACCAACTACGATGGGTCTTCTTCGACGGACGTCTTAAACTTGAGTCCGTATTTTTCAATTTTGGAATGCAAGGTGGGCCTGGAAAGGCCAAGAAGTTTTGCCGCTTGTGATCGATTTCCGTCGGTGAGGTTGAGGGTTTCGCTGATAATGATACCGGCAAACAGATCCATGCAGTAATCAAAGAGTTTTTCATCGGATGGTGAGGACAATGCCTTGCGTACCCATTGACGCATGGCCT
>JAWOIY010000122.1:0-6283 GCA_046484425.1 Desulfobacterales bacterium
GTTCCGGGATTGGAACGGGGCGTTCTGCCAATGGGAGACTGATCGATATGGATGACTTTATCAACATATTCAACACCCAATACGCTGTCGATTTTGCCTGCCGGCATCCTGGCATGATAAAGCCGCTGAGCAAGTGCGCGATAGAGGGTTTCCAGAACGAGTGTCGATTTGCCGGACCCGGATACCCCGGTTACACAGATAAAACATCCCAGGGGGAATTCTACCCGGATATTTTTGAGATTATTTTGTGATGCTCCTTGAAGTATAATTTTTTCACGAACACCGGGTCGCCGTTTTGCCGGGACCGGGATGCTTTTTCGACCTGAAAGATACTGCCCGGTCAATGATTCTTCCGCGTATAAAAGTCCATTCGGTGGCCCGGAGAAGACCACATATCCACCCTTAATTCCAGCCCCGGGTCCCATATCAACGACATGGTCTGCTGCGCGTATGGTTTCTTCATCGTGCTCGACCACTAGAACCGTGTTCCCGAGATCGCGCATTTGAAAAAGAGTTTCTCGAAGACGTTGATTGTCTCTCTGGTGAAGGCCTATGCTCGGTTCATCAAGAACATAAAGAACGCCGGTCAGCTTCGACCCGATCTGCGTGGCAAGCCGTATTCGCTGGCTTTCTCCGCCGGAAAGGGTGGATGCTGACCTGTCGATGGTAAGGTATCCAAGGCCAACATTTTCCAAAAAACCAAGTCGTTCATTGATTTCCTTAAGAATCCTTGCTGCGATAATCTCTTTTTTGCCGGTCAGTTTAAGCTCGTTCAAAAAATTACGGGCTTTTGTTACTGAAAGTCGGGTTATTTCGAATATGCTCAGACCTCCCACGCGAACAGATCTGCTGGCCCTGTTCAGTTTTGCGCCCTGGCATTCGGGGCATGACCGAAAATTCATATACTGCTTGATTTCTTCCCTGGACTGGTAAGATTCTGTTTCCAGATATCGACGTTGGAGTTTCGGAATAATACCTTCCAATATTTTTTTATAAGTAAAGCGACGATTATTTCTTTCAAAATAGAATGTAATCCGTTCATTTTGTGAGCCATATAAGAGAGCGCTTTTAAAATGATTCGGTAGATCTTTGTAAGGGGTGTAAATATCGACGCCGTAGTGGGTGGTGAGTGCATCTAAAAATTCCATAAAATGGACGGTATTTCTATTGGCCCACATTGCAACGGCGCCGTCTCTTAAAGAAAGTTCGGGGTTTGGAACAATAAGGTCAGGATCAAATTCAGTCGTCGAACCTAGGCCGTCACAATTCGGGCATGCCCCTTGGGGAGAGTTGAAGGAAAAACTGGCCGGTGTGAAATCCGGATAGCTTATTCCGCAGGTTATGCAGGCTGATTTTTCGCTGAATAAAACCGGTTCGCCATCCGGGATATCCACCGTAACAAGACCGTTTGACAATGACATGGCAAGTTCTATTGAATCCGCAAGACGGTTGCGAATCTTTTCTTTAACAATCAGGCGGTCCACAACCACGTCTATCGTATGCTTTATATTCTTATCCAGGCTGCCGACCGCTTCAATTTCCGAGGTTTTTCCATCGACGCGGACGCGGGCGAAGCCTTCCTTTTTAAGCTGTTTGAAAAGCTTGTCGAAGGCGCCCTTCTGACCGGAGACAAGCGGCGCCAGAATCATAACCCTGGTCCCTTCGTTCAGTGACATAACCCTGTCTACGATCTGATCGAGTGTTTGCGCGGTGATCGGTTTTTCACATTGATAGCAATGGGGATTGCCTGTTCTTGCGAACAATAGGCGGAGATAATCATAAATTTCCGTTACCGTACCCACTGTTGATCGAGGATTGTGACTGGCGGTTTTTTGTTCAATCGCAATTGCCGGAGATAAACCCTCGATGGTTTCCACATCGGGTTTCTCCATACGTTCAAGGAACTGACGGGCATAGGTAGATAAAGATTCCACATATCTTCGCTGTCCTTCAGCATAAAGGGTGTCAAAAGCGAGTGTCGACTTGCCCGATCCTGAAAGACCGGTAACGACGATGAGTTTATTCCGGGGCAATTCAACATCGATGTTTTTCAGGTTATGATGTTTTGCGCCGCGTATAATTATTTTTTCATTCTTCATAACTAAAAACTTGTTCCACTAGACAGAAAAGGAAAGAGAAAAAAGGAAAGAGGATAAGGGAAACCACGGATGAACTCGAATAAACACAACTATTTTGAAAAATAAGAAAATAAGAAGGTGTGAGGGTGGGAAGGTAAGAAGGTTGGCATGTCTTAGAACCTCCGACTTTCTGATTTTCTAACCTTCTTAACTTCCTGTTTTCCACGACCTTCTAACCTTCTAATTACATTTGCGGTTATCTATTTCCCAATTCCTATTTTTTTCTAACGCAATCTACATGTTGTACCGCCATGGTTATTGCCGCGACAAGGCTTCCCGGATCAGCAGTACCTGTCCCGGCAATATCATAGGCTGTGCCGTGGTCTACGGATGTTCTGATGATTGGAAGCCCCAGGGTAATATTCACCCCATCCGTAAAGTGAAGGAGTTTGAACGGGATCAGTCCTTGATCGTGATACATGCATACGACGGCGTCATAGCGTCCATTTGCGGCATGATAGAATACGGTATCTGGAGGGAGTGTTCCGGTAACATCAAACCCTTGATTTCTGGCTTTATGGATCGCCGGCATAATGAGGGCTTGTTCCTCATTTCCGAACAATCCATCTTCGCCCGCATGGGGGTTCAGCCCCGCAACGGCGATACGGGGAGTTTTTAAGCCAAACCGCTCATTCAGCGTCTGCCAGGTTAATTCTATGGTTTGCAATATCTTTTCCGTTGAAAGTAATGACGGAACTTCTCTTAATGGAACGTGGATGGTTACAAGGACGACACGAAGCCTGTTTCCTGCCAGCATCATGGCAAAATTGTTTGAACCCGTTCGTTCAGCCAGCAGTTCGGTGTGCCCGTTATAGTGGAATCCGGCCATCTGCATCGCCGTTTTATTTATGGGGCAGGTGACCATTGCTGCAATGCGACCGCTTGCTGCCAAATCGGATGCGGCCTTGACATAGCCTATCATTGCCTTTCCTGTTTCAAACGTGGGGCGGCCCCATAATGCTTTATCCGGAATGATTTCCGAAAGATTCAGCACATCAACGGTTCCGAATTCATATCTGCCTTCATCCGGGTTATTGACAGATTCGATGTGCAGGCTGCTTGGGATGCATTTTTTCACGGCGTTCAGAATTTCGACGTCTCCAATCACGAGCGGCCGGCAAATTTTATAAATTGAAGGTTTACACAGGGACAGGTGAATAATTTCCGGACCGATCCCGACAGGATCTCCCATGGTGATTCCAATAATCGGACGATAATCAGACATCTTTTTATATTCCTATCCCGGATAAACCTGAACCAAAACAAAAACTTTATCACGAAAGCACGAAATTTCAAAAACACGAAAAAGAATATTTTTATATTTCGTGCTTTCGCCTGCCCCGTAGGTCTGAAAGATCGTACCGGGGTACTTTCGAGTTTTCGTGATTGTTTTTAAATTTTTGCCGCAAAGTGTGCAAAATTTACAAGTAAGAAACTACATCGTTGTTACACAATGGTATAAAAAAATAATTATACTACAGAAAATGGAAATATTTTTCAAATACATTCCCCGAAATTTGTAAATACGTCTTTAAACCCGCTGTTGTTATTTTTACCCGGTGGCACTTTTTTCTATTTCACCGTATTATTCCCCACGGGGCGTAGGCGTTACCCTCCGGCCTGTAAGTCCTATTCCCCCAGTATCTATTGAACAGTTATATGTTTCAATCCTGATCAACTGAAGGAAGATTCCTTCGGTTTATAACCATTTATTTACAGACACTTGAATCATTATTTCTATCAGGCCCTTTTGCTCACCGCATGATAATTCCTTCATCTATTCCATCTGTTTTTTAACCGATAAGTCAGGTATTTTAGAGTAAAAAATCCTAGTCCAAAGGGTCAGGCTTTGGTTATCCCCAAAGGGGATTTGCTTTGTAGAGTGTTCATTAATTTACTGAAATTCCAAATATCAAATCCCAAATATCAAACAAATCCCAATGACCGAAATTCGAATATCCAAACAATGTCGTCTTGGAGGGTTTTGGTCATTGAATATTTGAATTTGAGATTTATTTGGAATTTGGTGCTTGGAATTTGTAATTTTTTGACACAATATTCCAAGGCAGAACCATCTGTCTCTGACCTGGCCCAGATGACCAGGTTTTACAGAACAAAATAAAGATGGTGTCGTAAAAATCGATTTTGCGCGTTCTGTGACCATTTGGGGTGTTTCCATCGGTACCGCTAAATTTCAAGAACTCGGCGCAAGCGCCTCAAACAGTTTAAAATTTTTAACGCCTCACCGCTGTAAACGCTGATTCCCCAAATGCTCAAATGTCGCTCACAATAGACTTTTTACGAGTTTGTCAATATTGAAAATTAGAATGAAAAAAAACATAAAAATTAAAGAAAATAGAAGAAATATGGAGATATTGTGATAAAACATTATTGTGGACATTCTGTTGATAACTATGGATATGCTTAAAATGTTTATGGAAAGATATCCATTTAAAAAAGATTGTATTTAAAAGCAGTTAAATTTTAGACAAAAATTACATTAATAATAACAATAAGATAATTGCTGTTAATAACTTTATGACAAATAAACTATAAACCTGATTTATCGGGTTTGACATATAAGGGAAGATTTTTTAGGTTGGCTTCAGCTTGCACGGTAGTTTCTTCATAATCTAAAATAATACTCCCAAAAACAAAAATATCGAGATTTTACCGGTAGTTTTACCCTGAAACAACAAATTAATTCTGATTATATATTTGAGATTGTTAATTCGTATGAAGACGATTTGGAAAGAGGCAAAAGCCGCTATTAAGTTACGTGTTCCCAGTCATTGTTTCATGATGTGGATCGAGCCGCTAATACCCACAAAATGCGATGAAAATTGTTTTTCCCTCACTTCTCCCAATTTTTTTTCCAAAAAACGGGTCCTGGACCATTATGGCGATTTGATAGAGGCCGAAATCAGCAAGGCTGCCGGAAGACCGTGCCGATGTTTAATCGAGGTCTCGGCAACAAATACCCTTTCAGCAAAAAACGGAAACGTAGATTTTCAATTGCCGCTACCCAATTTGAATTTACGCCCACACAACGGCAGGTTATTGCGAAAAGATTTTACTTTTGATCAATTTGTGGTCGGTGGCAACAATGACTTTGCCTTTTCTGCTTCCCTTGCATTAGCTTCAAGAAAGAATGGTATCCAAAATTCGTTATTCTTATTGTCAGGAACGGGAATGGGGAAAAGCCATCTTTCACAGGCCATCGGACATTACATACTGTCTGAACATCCCACGGACCGAGTTTATTATACGACTGCCGAGGATTTTAGCAATGAGATGGTTCATGCTTTTCGCAACGATACGATCAATGACTTTAAAAGAAAGTATAGAAATCAATGTGACGTATTACTCCTCGAGGATGTTCATATTTTGAGCGGCAAGGAACGAACCCAGATCGAGCTTGGGTTGACACTCGATACGCTGCTTGAATCCCAAAAGAAAATAATTTTTTCAAGCTGTTGTCTGCCGGCGGACATTCCGAAACTCAACGATAAATTGAGATCACGTCTTTCATGCGCACTTATTTCAAATATTGATCCTCCGGATTTTAAGACGAGGGTCAGAATACTGCAGAAAAAATCAAGGCTTAATCGGTGTAAAATACCTGATGACGTCATCCATTACCTGGCCAGCGAACTCACGGATGACGTGAGGCAGCTCGAAAGCGGTCTAATTGGGGTTACGGCAAAATCATCACTCCTCGGAATGCCTGTTGATCTTAGACTGGCTGAAAGTGTTGTTAAGAATATCGTACGTAACAGAGAGAATATTACCATAGACGCCATCAAAAAACTTGTTTGTAAACATTTTCGAATTTCCGTCCAAGATATGGTGTCGAGTTCTCGTAAAAAATCCATTGTTCAACCCCGGCAAATCGCAATATTTCTGTCGCGCAGATATACCGATGCACCCCTTCAGACCATCGGAAAAAGTTTTAACAGATATCATGCCACTGCTCTTCATTCCATCGGCGCTGTTGAAAGGGACATAAAAGAAAATGGTCCCATTCAAAAACAGGTGGAATTTCTTTGTCAAAAACTCGAATCCGGTAAATTTTAACCCTCCTGCATCATATCTTGATTTAATCTATAAATTTGATAGAGTTTAAGAAGCTTTAAAAATGCGCA
>JAWOIY010000161.1:0-8767 GCA_046484425.1 Desulfobacterales bacterium
AGGGATCGTTAGAAAAAACAGGCGCAAACCGAAATCGTATCTTTAAAAGAATTTTAATATAATGCAGACAACCTATTGATATTTCAAAGATAGTTTCCTGCTTTTTCTTTACGATCCATTGCCGCGAGTTCATGCGGTTTAAAAAAAGATTATCCATGTAGCGGTTGTTTGGAAAAACACCCCGACCCCTCAAATAATTAATTTAAACCCCGAACCTTTAATCATGAGATATTATCCGGTATATCTTGATATACAAAAAAGAAATTGTCTGGTGGTCGGCGGCGGGTCCGTGGGTACCCGCAAGGTCATGATGATGCTTGCGTGTGGTGCCAATGTAACCGTTGTCAGCCCGGTTGCGACCGAAAAATTGCGGGAACTTTTCAATAATGGTGCGGCAGAACTTAAAGAAAGGCCTTTTAAAATTTCTGATCTTGATGGTCAGTTTCTCGTCATCGGTGCAACCGACAACCAGGACTTGAACCGGCGGATCCACGCAGAAGCTGAACGCCGTGGGTTGCTGTGCAATATCGCGGACCGTCCTGAAGCATGTAATTTCATCCTTCCGTCTATTGTAAATCGGGGGGATTTGATTATTGCCATATCGACGTCGGGGAAAAGCCCGGCGTTTGCCAAAAAACTGCGAAAACATCTCGAAAAGGAATTCGGAGACGAATATGCCCAATTTCTGAACCTGATGGGCGCGATCCGCAAAAAACTTTTAAGCCAAGACCATGAGCCTGAGGCACACAAGCATCTTTTTGAGCAGTTGATCGAAAGGGATCTTGTTCAAATGATTAAAGAAGATGATAAAGATAGTGTCAATTCATTGCTTCATGAAATTTTAGGTGAAGGGTTTGAGCTCGAATCATTAACAGGAATGCCTTAACAGACCCAAAAAGGATATCATAAGTGGAACCTATTTTTCTTGTTGTCATTATATTTTACATGCTGAGCACCATCGGATATCTTAGTTATCTTTTTCTTCAGAAAGATTACCTTCAGAAAACCGGTTTTTACCTTTTGGCAGCGGGATTTTTGTGCCATACTGCGGAAATAGGGTATCAATTTATCCAGTCCGGACATTTTCCTGTAAACAACCTCCATGAAACACTCTCTTTGGCAGGCTGGACCATGGCCGGCGTTTTTTTGCTGTTTCAAGACAGGTTCGGTCTTAAGATTTTGGGAGTATATGCCGCTCCCCTCATTACCTTTGCGATGGTTATTGCCGCCCGGTTGCCGGATGTACCGAAAGAAACCGGTAATCTTCTAAAAAGTATGTGGCTTGTAACGCATGTCGTTGCGATCTTTATCGGCGAAGCGGCGTTGGCACTGGCCTGCGGTGCCGGGATCATGTATCTTCTCCAGGAGCATGCCATTAAATCCAAACATCGCGGATTCTTCTTCAGGCGCCTCCCATCCCTTGAGTTGTTGGACAGCACCGGGTATGCATGCATCGTTACCGGTTTTACCATGCTGACGTTTGGGCTGATCACGGGTTTGATATATGCCAAATCAGTCTGGGGCAGATTCTGGAGCTGGGATCCCAAAGAAGTCTGGTCCGGTATTACCTGGCTTTTATATGCCGCACTCCTTCACCAGCGTCTGACTATCGGATGGCGGGGACGCCGGGCGGCGGTTATGGCCATCATCGGTTTCGCTGTCATCTTATTTACGTTTTTAGGGGTTAACTTTTTCTTAAAGGGCCATCACGGAGAATTTACCCGGATGTAAATGGAATTATGGGAAGTATGCCGGAAATCGTATTGCTGGGATTGAATCATAAAACAGCTCCGGTGGAGCTTAGAGAGTGCCTTGCCATCTCAAAGGATGAGACATCCATTGCCCTAAAAGCGTTTCAGGAATTGCCGTCTGTCCGTGAAGTGATGCTTTTTTCAACCTGTAATCGTGTAGAAGTTCTCATGGTTGTTCAAGACAAAATAAAAGCGGTGGATGCCGTTAAAATTTTTCTTTCCGGATTGAAACATCTTCCGGTTTCCGGATTTGAAAAAGCCCTCTACACTCATGAAGGCGACGATGCCGTCCGACATGTATTCAGGGTCGCCGCCAGCCTTGATTCAATGGTGGTGGGCGAACCACAGATTTTGGGACAGATAAAAGAAGCCTACCAAATGGCGACCACAATGAAGACTTCCGGTGTTCTTTTGAACAAATTACTCCACCGAACTTTTTTCACGGCCAAACGGGTTCGGACCGAAACCGGAATCGGAGATAATGCAGTGTCCGTCAGTTATGCGGCCATTGAGCTTGGGAAAAAAATTTTCGGAACTTTGGAAGGAAAAAAGGTTTTACTTATTGGTGCCGGTGAGATGGCCGAGTTGGCGGTAGAACACCTGATTCGGAACAGGGCAGGGAGTATTGTGGTTGCCAACAGAACGTTCGAAACCGGCGTTGAACTGGCTGAGACTTTCAACGGACAGGCGATCGGGTTCGATGAAATTGAGGACGCTTTACAACAGGTGGATATTATCATCAGCTCAACCGGTTCTCCCGATTATGTTGTTACACGAAATCATGTCAAAGGAATCGCCCGCCGCCGTTATAATCGCCCGCTTTTCTTTATCGACATTGCCGTACCTCGTGATATAGATCCTGAAATCAACCGGCTTTCCAATTCATATGTTTATGATATTGATGACCTGCAAGGGATTGTTGATGAGAACCTCAAAGATCGCAACAAAGAAGCAATAATAGGAGAAAGAATCGTTGACGAAGCCGTGGTCAGTTTTCGGAACTGGTATGAAAGTCTGGAGGTAACCCCGACGATTGTCGAGTTGAGAAAAAAGGTTGAGGGAATCGCAAAAGGAGAGTTGGAAAAAACCCTGCATGCAATAAAACATCTCTCGCCCGATGATATCGAGGCCATCAGCAGGATGACAGAAGCAATGGTCAAAAAAATACTTCATGATCCCACGATGCTTCTAAAAAGCAGCGGAAGACACGAGAACAAATCCGTTTATCTCGACGTGACCAGAAAACTTTTTAAACTCGATGAATAGTACCGATGGATTGACCCCTTTTAATGGAATAACGGTTTCGCGGCGACACATTATTAAGACCGAATGTTACATAAGATCAAACATATTGACATTTCTCAAGTTCGACATCTTTACCCGTTTAAGTCCCATTTCATGAAAATAAACGGCCTGAGTTATCACTTCCTTGACCAGGGTACAGGAGATCCGGTGGTTATGCTTCACGGGAATCCCACCTGGTCTTTTTATTTTCGCAACCTGGTCAAAGGCCTGTCGTCACAATTCCGCATCATTGTGCCGGATCACATCGGATGCGGCTTGTCGGACAAACCGGATATCCGTCAATATGACTATCTCCTGAAAAGCCGCGTTAACGACCTTGAAAACCTTCTCGATCATCTCGGGATAAATAAAAAGATCACACTGGTGCTCCACGACTGGGGCGGAATGATCGGTATGGCGTATGCCCTGCGGCATACTGAAAGGATTCATCGATTCGTCATTATGAACACCGCCGCTTTTCTCCTGCCTGACGGTAAAGTACTTCCCATTAGACTCCGGTTGATACGAAACATCAAACCATTTGCAACATTGGCCGTACTTGGCTTGAATATATTCGCTTTTGGAGCGCTTTTTATGGCGTCTTACAAAGGGTTGGAAAAAGATGTAAAATCGGGCCTCATTGCTCCGTACAACAGCTGGAACAGCAGGATCGCAACATTAAAGTTTGTTCAGGATATTCCTGTCAGCGAAAAAGATCCGAGTTACCGTCTCGCAAAATATGTGGACGACAATCTGTATCGATTAAGGCACATCCCCATGCTTATTCTATGGGGTGAACATGATTTTGTGTTCGACATGGATTTTCTTTTGGAATGGCGACATCGTTTCCCTGACGCAAAGTCAGTGACATTCAAGGATGCGGGTCACTATGTTCTTGAAGATGCGTCAGACAAAATCATTCCCATCGTTAAGAATTTTCTGAAGATTCATTGACATACATGTTCATGGGGATGCGCATCTTTACAACCGTCGATAGTTATTGTAGCTTATGCTTGAACTGCAAAAGCGAGCGCATTCCTCACAGCTTGTCGGAGCGCAGCGGAAATCCCGTTTCAGCGGGGTTGCAGGGAGCTTCAATTCTTCATCGACAATCATGAAGGTAATTATATCTCCAGATTTGGAAAAGATTCGAACAGATGACCTCAAGCAATCGTGAAAAAGAGCGTCATGTCGTGAATATCGCGTCCTACCTGAAGAGAGTGGCTGAAATAGTGCCCTACAAACGGGCGGTCGTTTATCCGGCAGGCCGGGACAACTCCGGCCGGGTGACGTATTCTCATTTGACATTTTTGCAACTGGATCGGGAATCCGATTGCCTGGCGCACGGGATGGAAAACGCCGGAATCACACGCGGCACCCGGACCATTTTAATGGTAAAACCGAGCCTGGAATTTTTTGTTATTATTTTTTCTCTTTTTAAAACCGGGTCCATTCCGGTGGTCGTGGATCCGGGGATGGGGATTCGCCGAATGGTCGCATGCTTCAGAGAAGGTCGTCCTGAAGCGTTTATCGGTATTCCGGCCGCCCATATTCTCCGAGCCTTTTGTCCCAAGTTTTTCAAAACCGTCCGGGTTTGGATAACGGTTGGCAGACGCTGGTTTTGGAGAGGTCTTACCCTGAATCAGATACGTCAGGTACCATGGAAAACCTTCTCAACAGCCAATACCCTAAAAAACGATACCGCCGCCATATTGTTTACAACCGGAAGTACGGGAGCTGCCAAGGGCGCTGTGTACACCCACGGTAACTTCGACGCTCAGCTGCGTCATATAAAAACTCATCTGGGCCTGTCCATGGAAGAAATCGATCTTTCCACATTTCCGCTTTTTTCACTGTTTTGGCCGCCTTTGGGGATTACTTCCGTCATTCCCGACATGGACCCTACCAAGCCAGCCCGTGCAAATCCAAGAAAGATTATCGAGGCGATCTCGAACCAGGGTGTTACCAGCATGTTTGCTTCTCCGGCTCTGCTGAATCGAGTGGGTGAATATGGTAGAAAGAAAAACATCGTGCTGCCGTCCCTGAAACGGATTATTTCCGCCGGAGCACCGGTATCTCCTGCGATTATCGAACAATGTGCATCCATGCTGTGTGACGGCGCGGAAATTCATACGCCTTACGGGGCCACCGAGGCGGTGCCCATTCTGTCCATCACCAGCAACGAAATCCTTTCTGAAACGCGGAAATTCAGCGAGCAGGGGTATGGAATATGCATCGGTCGTCCCATTAACGATCTGAAAATTCGCCTGATTAAAATCAGTGATGACCCGATCGGTAAGTGGACGGACGATCTGCTTATCGAAGATGGTGAAATCGGTGAAATAGCGGTAAAGGGTGATCTCGTCACCCGGAGTTACTTTGAAAGACCTGAATCCGATGCGCTGGCCAAAATCAAAGACCAGGATTCCTTTTGGCATCGGATGGGAGATCTGGGATGGAGGGATTCAAAGGGAAGGATATGGTTCTGCGGCCGGAAAAGCCATCGTGTGGTAACGGAAAATAAAACGCTTTTCACCATACCTTGTGAAGCCGTATTCAACACTCATCCACGGGTGTTTCGAAGCGCCCTGGTGGGCATAGGACCCCGTGATCGACAAAAGCCGGTCATCTGTGTCGAACTGAAACAGGGTCGAAAACGATATGACAAAAAGGCGCTTAAAAATGAACTTCTTGAGCTTGCCCGGCAAAATGAATTAACAAAGGACATCGGAACAGTATTGTTTCACAAATCTTTTCCGGTGGATATTCGACACAACTCAAAAATTTTTCGTGAAAAACTGGCAACATGGGCGGAAAAAAGACTCCGTACTTAGGATCATGGGAACAGAATGTCAGAACAAAGAAACATAACGGCTTTCATGAGAGAGCATAAGACGTTTTTCATCATTATCTCGGTGGTTCTTTTTTTGGTTGAACTTGAAATTTTTGCCCTTGCAGCCATGAAGTCCGGCCGGAAGTCATGGCTGCAAGTTATGGATTCCAATGGCAATGTAATACATGAAACTGACGGAAACAATCTCAGTGAATTCAACAAATACTATTTTGAAAAAACATTCGGTCCCTTTGACCAATATCATGTCAAACTTGTTACCAAAAATCTTCCTTTCCCGTTTAGGGCCTGGTTTGCGGCAGCTATCGGCATACCTGTCGGCGCCTTTCTTTTGTTTGCTTTTTTCGTGCGGGCATACCACGCACTTTTCGGTGGAGAAGAAAAAAACCGGGATGAAACGGATTTAAAACATGCAGAATATGAATACCGGTTTGAAAAGGTTATTTCTGCTATCAGCAGATTCAACATTTTTATCATAGGCTTTCTTATTTTCCTTGCGGTCTTTTTATACTGGGTTATTCCCAATTTAATCGTATATATCGGACGTACCGGTGCTGAAACAATAACGCGATACAAATGGATTTTTTTGTCTGTGGGGGTTGTGTTCCTGGGCCTTGTGGTATGGATAATATATTTGAGATATCTTTTGGCCAAAAAAACCATTGACCGCCAGGTCGAAATCGATAAATACCGCCTTCAGTTGGAATACCACAAGAACGATAAGAATATCCATCAGTTAACTTATGACCAGGAAGAAGCATCCGACCGCACCCTTTGATTCCTGCGTATTCCATTGACATCGGAGTCCTGTGCATCGATTTTGAAGGGATTTATGTCCAAAATCGTTCTCAAAAGACTATTTTATCTTGACATTTTGATTATCCTTTGACATGAGGATATTTGATTGTTTTTTATTGTTTGGGCCATGTGGTTTCTTCTGGGTCGATTTCGCTCCAAAGGAACTTTCCCTTTTGCCAGCGTGACGACCTGAAACTTAGGTCTAAAATTGAAAGGATTTAGAAAGGATTTAGAAGGAGGTCAGAATTATGGCAGATGGGATAGTCAAGTGGTTTAGTGATAAAAAGGGATTCGGATTCATTGAACAGGAAGACGGGACAGACATTTTTGTCCATTATTCTTCCATCACTATGGATGGGTTCAAGACCCTTGCTGAAGGAGAACGAGTAACTTTTGACGTAGAAGAGAGCGACCGGGGACCTGCGGCCAAAAACGTCAGAAAGCCGTAATTTAAAAATCAAATTATGGCAGGCATCTCATTGAAAAAAAATGAGGTGCCTTTTTTATTTTTTCTCATATTCACGGATAATTTTGCTGATATTTTTCTCTATATGGAGAATCAAAGATTGAGCGTTTTCGGACGAAATTGCGCCGATACCATTTGAGAGCCTTTCAATTTCTTCTTCGTCCATACCGATGGTCATGTTGATGAGAAAGGGGTCAACTTCGCCATCATCAAGTAAAAGTCCACAAGCGCCGACGGCCCCTAAAAACATGTTTTTTACAAATATCGGCACGACGATCTTTACCAGCCCTGCGTCACATTCTTCTATGATGCTTTTTCGGGTTTGTTTTGCCTGGGACGACAGGTTCATATGGGCCACCGCACAGATATAGCTCTGCCCCTTATCGGTGGCCTTTATGGCGGGGCACAGCCTGTTTGCCCATTTTTTATGGTCTGTTATTCTGACACCATGGGTATTAAAAACATTGGCATCAAGGCCGGATCTTTCCGTAATTTCCGTTTCGAACGCCTTCCATTGTTCAAGGGATAAAAGATCGGTCAGTTCCATTGTTTGCAAACTCCTTCCAATGGTCTGTCTCGAAGCCAGCTTTCAAGACGCTCGAGACCTTCTTCTATTGATATTATGGGAGCGTATCCCAGATCTTTTTTTGCGGCGCTGATGTCGAACCAGTGAGCTGTTGAGAGTTCATCCGCCAGAAACCGTGTCATCAGGGGTTCACCACGGATGGAGAATGTTTTATAGAGAAATTCGAACAAGGCTCCGATTATCCATGCCACTTTGCGAGAAACGGACCTTCGAACAGGCGCCAGTCCTGCTGCTTTCAAAATGTTATCAACCATATCCCATAAAGGGACAGGGTTATCCTGACTGATGAAATAAACCTTGCCGGAAAGTTTAGGATTTTTTTCCAGTGCGTCGGCAGCCAAAATATGAGCGCCGGCAGCGTTGTCTATGTAGATTGTGTCAACCAGATTTTTACCGTCTCCCACCCTGACCAGCCGGTTCGCTCTATGGATGATTCTGGGAACCAGATGGTTGTCCCCTGGGCCCCATATCAAATGGGGTCTCAAAATAATGGTCTTCAATCCCTCATCGGCGGCGGCGATTACTGCCTGCTCGGCGATTGCCTTGGTTTTCGGGTAATGCGCCATAAATGTCTCCGGGTAGCGGACGGATTCATTCACACCTTCCATGTCCCTGCCGTTAAAGACAACACTCGGCGAACTCGTATACACAAGCCGCAAAACACCATGCTTTTTACAGGCTTCAATCACGTTTTGCGTCCCGATGACGTTGGTTCGGTAATAATCCGAATAATCCCCCACAACACCGGGCTTTGCAGCGGTGTGAAAAACGAGATCTGCTCCCTTGCATGCGGATTCGACAGCGGTTTTATCGCTGATATCCCCCTGGGTCTGTTTAACCCCGAATGGCGAAAGTTCCGGATAAATGAGCCGTGATAGGCTTGCAACTCGATCGCCTCTTTCCACAAGCTGCCTTAGGATAGCGCCTCCCAAAAATCCTCCTCCGCCCGTTACCAGAACTGAAACCGGGGATGCGGCCTTTATGGAAGGGGTTTTTTTCATGGTTTAAAGTTGATGGTTTCGTAAAAAGTC
>JAWOIY010000186.1:0-3203 GCA_046484425.1 Desulfobacterales bacterium
AAAAATTACATCGATTTAAGCCAACTTATCAATATATATAGGAATTGTAAAGAATAATCAGGTTCGATAGAATGGTAGTATGTGTTCAGGGGGGCAGTCATTTCACCTTCATTTCAGTGTCTCCGTCACTGGTATTTTCAGTGAGTTAGCAGTGGTGGCATTCCTGCCCCCTCCGCGTTCTCCCGCGAAAAACATGCGGGAGCCGCGGTCTCACCCACTGCTAACTTGCTGAAAATACGAAGCGACTCCGCCAATAACGTTACGGGAAAACAACCGCCCCCTGAATAGTTACCATGTTTTTTTTATGTTTTTACTTGACTTTCTTTTCTCTTTTCCTTTAAGGAACTGTAGGATTGTTCAGGTGCTCGTATCATCCGGTATTTTTTCATATCCCGGATGTGAGCTTAATAGGGAACCCCGTTAAATTCGGGGACGGGCCCGCCGCTGTAACCCTGCCTTTTTCCATGATTAAGTTGGAAAAAGGAACCCTTTTGGCCATTGTGAGCCACTTTTCGCTTATGGATGGGAAGGCCGCTGAAAGGGCGGGGAAGTCAGAAGACCTGGCTGAACAAAAGGCACTATCTCCGCGGACGAAGGTGCCTGGTTAGATCTTGAGGATAAAAATGGGACATCCCCGGATCGATTCACTTCGGTCCGGGGATTTTTTTTGCCCGGGCCCCAAAACAACACTTTTTTGGGAAAGGAGGCAAATGGTGAAAAGAAGAATGTTATTCTTGGGATTTATGGCGGTTTATCTTTCTGCAGGATTATGCTGGGCAGAAGACCCGATAAAGGATGAACCACCCATATCCACCATGGAAGAAGTGGTGGTAACCGCCACACGGCAGGAGGAAAAAATATCATCTGTGCCGGCAAATGTATCTGTAATAACGGAAACAGATATCAAAAACAGTACAGCCTATGACATTCCTGATCTTTTAAGAAAGCAAACCGGTGTCCATGTTAATGATATTGCAGGAAACAGACGTAACTACACGGTTGACTTGAGAGGTTTCGGAGAAACAGCGCCCTTGAACACGCTGGTACTGGTTGACGGACGGAAAATCAACCAGGCTGATTTGAGTGGTTCGGACTGGGCATTGATTCCCCTTGACAGGGTGAAAAAAATTGAAATCATCAGGGGTGGCAGGGGGAGTATTCTTTACGGAGACAATGCCGCCGGAGGTGTGATCAATATTATCACCAAGGAAGGTGAAGCATTTCATACCGGTGCTGAAATATCCGGCGGAAGCTACGATACGTTTAAGGGGAACGCTTACGTAAGCGGAACCAAAGACAAGTTGTCATATGCCCTGTCAGGCAGCTACTTGACGTCGGACGGATACCGGGACAACAGCGATACGGAAGCAAAGGATGTGGGACTTAATCTGGGTTATTATCAAAACGATCGTTTGAAATGGAATTTGAGCAGCGGATTTCATAAGGACAGCACCGGACTTCCGGGAGCCATTAAAACCAGCGAATTTTCAGAAGGCGCATCAAGAACAGATTCCCTTCAACCTGATGACTTTGCCGACATTGAGGATTATTATTTCAAGGGCGGGCCCGAAATTTTTTTCCTGAGCAACAGTGAATTTAAGGTGGATATTTCCTTTAGAAAAAGGAACTTTTTATCTTATGCTTCATTTGACGCCGGGAATTTTACCGGAGACACCGATATCAAAACCATCACCGTATCCCCACAAATTAGTTTCAAAGAAAAGCTGTGGAGATTTGACAACAGCCTGGTTATCGGTTTCGATTTTTCGGATGTCGACGAAGACATTACCAACAGCTCAGTTTTTTTTGGGCTTCCAAGCACAGGAATATTCGAACTCAAAAAGAAGAATTACGGTTATTATATCCATGACGAAATCAGGCCGTGGGAGAATTTTGCGATATCCGGCGGATACCGGCATGACCGGGCGGAATTCAATTTCGAACCGAGCACTCCGGACCATAAAACAATGAGTGAAGATCTTTTTACAGCGGGTGCCAATTATAATTTTCATGAAAAATCTTCAATATATATCAGTTACGCCCGAAGTTTCAGATATCCGGTTATAGATGAACTCTTCAGCTTTTTTACCAATACGGTGGATACCACCCTCACACCTCAAACTTCCGACAATTATGAATTTGGAATTCGTCACAATTTTACATCAACATTGTACGCCAATGTGAATTTCTTTCGCATGGATACAAACAATGAGCTTTTTTTCAATCCCGCAGATTTTGCCAACGAAAATTATGACGGTAAGACCCGCAGAGAGGGTGTGGAGATTTCATTAACCAAAGTTATTGACAAAATTACGTTAAATGGGAACTATACCTATACCGACGCAACCTATACCAGCGGACAGTTTGAAAACAATAATGTCCCGAACGTCCCGAACCACAAAGCCGCCCTCAGCGGTCTCTTTTCACTGGGAAAAGGTTTTTCGCTGGTCGTTGACGGAATTTATATAGGAGAACGGCCGTTTATAAGCGATTTTTCAAATGACTTCGAGGATCAGGAAGATTATTTGATTGTCAACACTAAATTGAAGTATCAATATAATAAAATTACCGCATTTCTGAACATCAACAATATTACAGATGAAGCATACTCGGAATATGGGGGCATAAGTACTTTTCCGATCACCGAACCCGGATTTTTTCCATCACCTAAAATAAACTTTCTTGCAGGGGTTTCGGCTGATTTTTAATTTTTTTGTTTTTTATATATCGCAGATGTTTACGGGCCGACCCGTAAGCATCTGCCAATCATCAACAGGAGAAAATATGCTGGATCTATTCATCAGCGGCGGACCGGTCAGGCTCGTCAGGGTACTCGAGGATGACACCAAGGTCCCCTACGTGGCGCGCGACTATGAGTGCCGCACCTTGAAGCTCGATCCGGAAAACCCGCCGACTCTTTACAAGCCGGGCGACGTCGATTCGGGCGGCTTTCATGGACGCACGGGCATCTACGAGCTGATCGCGATCGATGACACGATGCGCACGATGATCCATGACGGCGCCAGCGAGCAGAATCTCGAGAAGTACGCGCGCACGCTTACCCCCAGCATCCGCGAGGATGGGCGGCGGCGCGTACTGGCCGGCGATACGACCCTTGAAGAGGTCCTGCGCGTCACCGCCCATCCTCGCGGATGCTGGGGGTAAGCGTGCGCGCGTACTTCTCGAGATTCTGCTCGCTGGCG
>JAWOIY010000201.1:0-16098 GCA_046484425.1 Desulfobacterales bacterium
AGCGGCAAAGGCGGCACCGGCAAGACCAGCCTGATGGCAGCCTTTGCCGCTGATTACCACCAACTCTTTCACGGAAATTTTTCTCCCCTACAACGATTCGTAATCGTTTGGTATTTTGCCACTAAGACACCAACGCACGAAAAAAAATGATAAATATATTCTTTGTGCCTTTATGGCAACTATTTTTAGATCTTCGATAAATCAGGAGCTCACCGAACGCCATCGGCGGATAAGTCCGCTTTTCTACAACCGATTGTTCCGGCGATGTATTAATTCTTCAATATGACGGTACAATTCGATAAATCTTTCTTTCCATTCCGGCATTTCCTCAACAACAAGTCTGCCTCTCGAATATACCTCAGCGATGCGTCGATCAAAGGGAATTTCCATCAAGATGGGCAGATTCTCAGTCTTGGCATATGTTCGAACACCATCATCGCCGATGTCTGAACGATTAATGACAAGACCCGTTGGAATTTCGAGGATTTTTACTGCTTCGACAGCCAGTTTAAGGTCGTGCAGGCCAAAAGGTGTCGGTTCGGTAACCATCAGGACAAAATCGGCTCCCTTCATGGCGGCGATGACCGGGCATGATGTTCCGGGAGGTGCATCGATGATGGTGAACTGATCAAATCGTGTATAAGATCGAACTTTTCTGATGAGAGGCGGTGACATGGCTTCACCGATCCTCAGTCGTCCGTGTGCAAATGATAGATTATTCCGGTGTCCGATTTCAATCACACCCAACTCACGACCGGTTTCGGTGATGGCTTTTTCCGGACAAACTTCCACGCAACCACCGCAACTATGACAAAGTTCAGGGAAAGTGAGGACGGTTTCCTTAATTACAGCGATGGCCTTGAAACGACAGATTTCCGCACATTTTTTGCAGAAATTACATTTTTCTTCATCTATTTGCGGAACCGGTGTATAAACTTTTTTACTCAGCTCAATGACAGGATTGATAAAAAGGTGAGCATTGGGCTCTTCAACATCACAGTCCAGAAGTTGTACATCCGACCCAATGGAAACGGCCAGGTTGGTGGCCACTGTTGTCTTTCCCGTTCCGCCTTTTCCGCTTGCAACACTGATAATCATACGATGATTTTCCTTTGAATTATGAACTTATGCTCAAAAATAAGACGACATATTGCGCTGTCAAGTTACTGAGTCATGTATCCTTAAATACATCATCGAATTTACGATTCGGAGTACTTTAGTGCTTAGACATATCCTTGATTTAATTTTCGGCAAAGGAATAGAATTATAAATATAGATCATCTTGACTTGCCGTATAATTTTTTCCAGGGTGCATGTTTAAACTCCTGAAAATTAACCAATGCGAGATAGAACGCACCCACCGACAATTCAGCGCAATGCAAGTGTTCCTCCGGCAATGTTTCCAGAAAATCAATGACTTTTTCCGGTGTAATCTCCCAGGCCTCTGCTACGGTTTTTCCTTCGGCTAAAAAGGCAACCGTATTAGCACACGCATGGGTGTTTATGCACCCGTCGGTAATAAATGAAACCGAACGGATACGATTTTTTTGAATAATTAAAAACATCTCAACCGTATCGCCACATACACCGGTTCTTTTGCCATATCCATCAGGATACTTTATTATCCGGCGGTTATCCGTTCGAGTTGCCATCTCAAGATAATGAACGGATGGTTCTCCCCAGAGATTTGATTGCTGTTGATATGTTTTATTTTCCTTCATGGATGGCACGCTTATGCCTGTTATTTTGCATCATTTCGCATTATTATCTTTTAAAATTGATCGGAATACTCTCTTTCGGTTCGAGAATCGTCTTTGTCGCAATTTTTGTAAATTTAATGACCTCATCCACTATTTTATTGAATTCCCGTGTAATTAAAATTTTACCGTCGTCCAGAAGATCCATACTCCCCATGTCGCCCATTGATACCACAGCCGGTTCGAATGGGAGCGATCCTAAAAGTCTCAATCCCTCTTTTTTAGCGGTGAGTATCCCGCCATGGGTCTTGAATATGTCTATCGTTTTTCCGCAATGGGGACATTTGAGCCCGCTCATATTTTCCACAAGGCCTAAGATTTCCATCTGGACCTTGCGGCAAAAGTTGATGGATTTTCTAACGTCGGCAAGTGAAATCTCCTGAGGAGTTGTCACAATGACAGCCTTTGCATCGGGTATGGTCTGTGCCACGGTCAATGGCTCGTCTCCTGTACCGGGCGGTGAATCAATGATCATGTAGTCAAGATCCGGCCACTCGATATCTGAAATGAACTGCCTGATGACACCGATCTTAAGGGGTCCTCTCCAGATCGTTGCCGCATCTTTGTTTTCTCCCAAAAGCGATTCAATGGAAATCACGTCCATATTTTGAATGTATTTGACGGGCCGGGCCTTTCCATCCATGCTCCCCGGGCCGATATTGCCTTTGAGGCCTAAAATATGCGGGATACTGGGGCCGTGAAGATCCACATCCATGAGACCCACTCTATACCCTTTTTTCGCCAAAGCCACTGATAGATATGCGGCTATGCTGCTTTTCCCCACCCCTCCTTTGCCGCTCATCACCAGAATTTTGTTCTTGATGTGCCCCAGCCTTTCTTTTATTTCCAGATCCTGCTGGTGTTGATCCTGTCGATTCGTATGTTCTTTTGCCATCAATCATTCCCCTCCGGTATTACATCAAAATGTTTTGCGAACGTTTAATTGTTATAAACGGTATCTATTTTTTTTCCAACACCTTCATGCTTGATTCCAGGTCCTCGATCTGCTGACGCAACTCATTTACCTGATCTTTAAGGCGATTCAACTTTTCCTCCCTTGATAAGAGGGTGGGGCCGGACTGGCATGAAACGTTCCATGTTGCACCGTTAATTCCGCGGCCCATACCCATTCCACGGCCCCTGCCCATTCCGCCGCCACCCCTTTTTTTTATCCATCGGTCTAGATTGGCGCTGCTTACCATACCGTAGTGATCGGTGACATTGGGCGTTTCTGTAGACTTAATTACCCCCTTTCTGTATTTTTCGATGACCTCCCTGACTGCACCGGACTGCCCTACAAAAATCTCAATCTTTGCAGCAGAAAGGGCTTGAAGCGCTTTGGGGCCGCAGTTTCCAGTTATTACGGCATCTACTCCCTTGGATGCCACAAACTGAGCCGATTGAATACCGGCGCCTCCACCCAGGGAGATGCTTTCGTTGTTGAAAGCCTCAAAGCTCAGGTCATCGGTTTCCACAATAACAAAATAGGCGCACCGGCCAAAACGTGGATCAACCGGATCATCGAGTGTTGGACCTGTAGATGAGATGGCTATTTTCATATCTGTTTTCTCCTGTTCATACGTGAAAATTGTCTTTTGAGTTTATAGCTGTGTTTTTCCACAGCAGCTTCCAGGTCCTGCACAGCCGGCTTCTCCGGGAGATGATCCGCAGCATGCAGTGTCTCCCAGACCGGGCATATTGTTTTTAAGGAGACCGGACATGGATGAATGGGCTGAAATCAGTTTTTTCAAGTGATGACTGTTACAGGAACCGCATCGGGGTAAATCGTCTGAACCTAAAATAAGAATCTCGCTGGTTTTCCCGCAGTCAAGACAAAGATATTCAAATATAGGCATATGGTTACTCCCTGTCTGATGAAATTAAAAACTTCAGTTTCGCACCTCACTGTAAAGGATAAAAGGGGGCTGTTTCCACGAATACGAGCCCCCGTCTTTGACGCTGAATCGATTTATTCGGAAGATTTTTCCAGATCGGCAATTCTCCGGTTAATCATATCAAGGTTGTTTTTTACGGAATTGGCCTCTGCCTTCAGCATATTCAGCTCCTCTTCAGGACTTTGTTCATATACTGGATAATATGAAGGCTGATTCCGGAACCTTCGGCCAAATGCACGACCCATACCCCGACCGAAACCGCTCCTGAATCCCCGGCCGAGGCCCATACCTCTTCCAAAACCGAACATCCCGGCAGGTCGAGTGCCGTATCCGGTACTTTCGGGATTACAAAGACCCCTTCGTCCACCGGTCATCGGGCCTAATCCCGTTGGACCGCTTCGATCAAATCCTGGCATAATGTTCACCCCCTTTAAATGGTTTTATTAAACAGTGATCTTCCAGTCATATATATCGATGATATTGTTTCCTCAATAACCACCCTTGTTCCGGCCTTGTCCGCCACCCCTGCCTATTCCTTGTCCTTTTCCTGATCTGGTGCCGGAATTTGGTCCGGGTTTTCTGCGGCCTTTGCCGGATTTACATCCGCCTTGACCTTTCCCGGTTCTAGATCCCTGGCCTTGCGGCCCTGTTCCATCGCCTTTTGGCATATGCGTCACCTCCCTTCCGTAAGCAAAACGGTCGCCACGGTTTTTTCCTTTCCCCGCGTGCCTGTGCCGTTTATGACTGCATCCCGGCATTGAAAACGCCGGCATGAATGGAACGTCTTTTACGTATGCATCAATGACTTCCAGGGCATCACCTGTAATGAACGGAATCAGCTTTATGCCGTTTGCTTCAAGTATGTTTGCAGGCATTTCCGAAATGGCGCCACAAATAAGGACTGCAACATTCATTTCCGCCAGCCTGACGGCCAGGCGTGCGGGCAATCCAGGATAAAATGGTTCGTAATGTCTGCTGATTATCCCTGTGTTTTCGATTTCCACAACAAGGAGCATATGCGCAGCATCAAACACCGGCGAAATTCGATTGCCCCAGACAGTCAACGCCATTTTCATGTTTCGGCTTGCCTCCTTTTGCTTAAAAGGGGTTGCAATCACCATGCCATTATGGCAGCAATCATTGTTGTTAAGCAAAAAAATATAAATTACAGTAGGATATGGTCCGTCATTGATTTTTTTATGAAAAAGGATGTTGCAGAAATAATTGCAAAAATGCAACTGTGTGCAGGTATGGAGTCGCAATATTGCGACTTTAAAGGGCTGCTGAACGTCCGTCGAATTTGGGAAGTTTAACCCCGAGTTTTTTTATTTTTCTAAAAAGCGTGCTTTTGTGCAGCCCGAGATCGCGAGCTGCCGCCAACCGGTTAAAATTGTTTCGTTTAAGCGCATCAATAATTACCCGGGCTTCAGCTGATTTTAGTTTACTTTCCAATTTGTCATGATCGATTGACGTCAGCGGTTGAGAAATAAACGCGTCCGGCAAATGCTGTGGTAGAATATTCCCGTTGGGACAGAGTACAAAGGCATGTTCGATTATATTTTTCAATTCCCTGATATTACCGGGGTAATTATAGGACATCAGAAGCTCCAGAGTTTCTTTGTCTATTCCGGATACTGCTCTTCCACGTATAGTGTTTATTCTGGCAATGAACCGGTGGATAAGAAGCGGAATATCTTCCTTACGATCTCGAAGGGGGGGAAGTGTGAGTCGTATAACATTGATGCGATAATAAACATCCTGTCGAAATTCACCGGTTTCAACCATTTTTGAAAGGTTTTTATTGGCTGATGCAATAACCCGGATATTCGCTTTAACTGATTTTACGGCGCCAAGGGGTTGAAACTCTCCTTCTTCAAGCACACGCAGCAGCCGCACCTGAAATGCGGGACTTACATCTCCGATTTCATCCAGCAGGATGGTGCCGCCTTCGGCAAGGGCAAAACTGCCGGGCTTATCTTTTACCGCATTGGTAAAAGCTCCGGCCTTATATCCGAAAAGTTCGGATTCCAGTAACGTATCCGGTAAAGCGCCGCAGTTGATCGCGATAAACGGTTTGTCTCGTCGGAGGCTTAAATCATGGATGGCCCGGGCAAGAAGCTCCTTACCGGTGCCAGTTTCTCCCTGAATCAATACCGTGCTGTCGCTTTCAGCAACTTGCGGCAGAATTGTAAACATTTTATGCATGGATTGGCTGCGGCTGACCATATCACCAATTTGAAAACGGCCATCCAGTTCTTTGCGCAGTTCCTCCACAATGCTCATATCACGAAACGCTTCAACCCCGCCCAACACGGTGCCGTCTTTATCTTTTAACAGTGAAGTTGAGACCACGACCGGAATACGGCGTTTGTCGCTGTTAATAAAATAGGTTGAAGTATCGACAAAGGGTTTCCCCTGCTTCATGGTTCGGCGAAGCGCACAGTCCGTTTCGCACATGTTGGAACGAAAAACCTCCCAGCAATATTTCCCCAATGCTTCATTGTGCTTGACACCGGTGATCGTTTCTGCAGCACGATTGAATGAGGTAATGCGCCATTTATGATCCACAGTGAATACCCCGTCAGAAATACTTTGCAGGATGATATCTGTCACGTGTCTGGGTATTTTATGAGATTGGTTTTTTTTCATATTATATATATTGACAAATTCTTAGAAATATTATGAGATTATGCTCATAATATACAATGCCTTGCTTTTTTGTCAAGGATTAACGGATCCTAAAGAAATAACAGATGCCAATATCTGGATGTATTGTCGGAGATTTTCTTTTTATCCTGGAACCCTGATACGTGTTGAAACATAACCCGGCTTAAACTTTTCTGAAAAATGTCACGCATAAGAATGATAAGGCGAGCTTACTATGATCTATTTTCTCATCTGTATGATGCATTTATAAACCTTCATGCGCGCCGAGATGCCGGAGATACGCGGAACTTTTTGGTAAAGATGGCCCGGATAGAGAGAAAGCCCAATCCTTATATCCTTGATATCTGTTGCGGGACAGGAGCCGTAATTACAGCTTTTGCCAATCAATATTCCGGGAGCTTTAATGTAGGCTATGATTTTTCTCGGGGGATGTTACTCAAAGTCCGAGAGAAACCTTGTGCCCGAAAGATCATCTTGATAGAAGGAGACGCAGCCGTTCTTCCGTTTATTGATGAGAGTTTTGAGGTGATCACCTGTTCCCATGCGCTGTATGAGCTGAAAACGCCGGCTCGACAGGCTGCCTTAAAGGAGATGAGGCGCGTCATCCGTTCCAGCGGTGTTATATTGATCATGGAACATGAAATACCCCATCATCCCCTTGTAAAAATTCTCTTCAACCTTAGAATGCTGACCATGGGGTCTGCTGATGCCCGAGAATTTGTCAAAGGCGGGATGAAACCCTTTCAACGGATTTTTTCCGATGTCTCGTTGTACCGTTCACCCAGCGGAAAGAGTAAACTCTTTGTGTGTCGGCGATAGTTTCAGCGGTTCATCTTCCTTGATCTTAAAAAAAAATCATAGTTTTCGCCCGGGCATTATTTAGGAATATGAGGGCACAATAATTGACAGCCGCATGAATGGACCGGATTCATGCGGCCGTCAGTGGAGGATGCCTGCATGGCAATACGCAGTCATCTCTTCAGGTACAATTTCCTATCAGAACAAGCCCCATTCCGAACTCGTCAATCGTTGCCCAAAAATCCGGAAGTGACTGGGATATTAAAGTTGATCAGGGCAGAGGATATGGATACCTTCTATATCGAATTTTAATCTCTTGAACAAACCCTGAAATCTTTTTGCAGGCTGAAAATCGCCCTTTACTAATCTTCCTGAAGCAGGTTTTTAATTGCTTTTTCCAGTGTTAATTTGCTTTCTACTCCCACGATCTGATGGGCAATACGACCATTTTTGAAAAAAATAAGATTGGGGATAGCCTGTATTCCGTACTTAGTGGGAATGACCGGATTTTCGTCAACATTACATTTGGTAAACTTCAATTTCTCGCCAAAAGATACAGCAAGTTCTTCAACAATCGGTGATATTACCCTGCACGGAGCGCACCACGGTGCCCAGAAATCGACGACTACAGGTTTTTCGGCCTGGATGACCTCGCTTTCAAAACAGCCGTCATTTATTTCCAATACATTTTCAGCCATCATTTTTCCTTTTCGACAGATATGCTTTATTGCCTGTGCGATCGAAATGGTACGATTCAATTGTTTTTAAAAGGCAGCTGCCTTTTGAAATACAACAGCTACCTTTCATGAAAAACCCTCATTGTTATCACACGGTGAACGTTTATCTCCCGAAATCTCCGACGCAGAGAATCTTCATGGCGCCTTCTACTTTTATACGGAGCCCGGAAATAAGGTTAAGATTCATGACTCTGGTTTTAATCGCGTAACTGATTTTGGGAATATCGCTAAAACCGATACCCTGACATTTTTAGTCATATTTATGTTTCAACAATCATGCCATCTCGTCATTAACGGGTGTCATGTATGAATTTAAAATATATAACTTGTTGTAAATACAGTTAGAATAAGAATGGCAGGTTTTGGCATGGAAGTTGTTTTACAAATCAATAAACATATCTTTGACAAAAAAGAGAACAATAGGTATTGTGAGAGAACGTTCTGTAACGTTCTGTAACGTTCTTGTAACATTATAACAGGGCATAATTTTTTGTTTCAACCGGATGGCGATATGAAGAAGAAGACGCATTCGATTTGGCATTCCCGTTTTTTAAACCAGGTGATCGATTCCATGGCCGAAGGAATGTTTACTTTGAATTACGAAGGACGGATTTCCTCTTGGAATAAAGCCATGGAGCACATCACCGGTTATGGGGTGGAGGAGGCTTTGGGGCAGCCCTGCGGATTTTTGAATTTTAACCGCTGCTTCGGAAAGGCATGTCCCACCAATATCAGCGAGTGCGGTCTGTTCAAACACGGGGGAACAGAAATAAAAGAATGCTTCCTACGTCACAAAAACGGCCATAATGTGCCTGTGATTAAAAACGCTAGAATCGTGCGGGATGAGGATGATGTGACCATCGGTGCGGTGGAAACCATAACCGATCTTACCGAATTGAATGAGGTTCGGACACGGGCTGAAGAAGCCATGCGGCGATTGAGCGAAATTTATCAATTTCATAATATTATCGGAAAAAGCCGGGTTATGCAGGAGGTGTTTGTCGCCATTAAAGCCGCAGCCGCCAGCGAAGCAGCGGTTCTCATTCAGGGTGAAAGCGGTACCGGTAAGGAACTGGTCGCCGGGGCGATTCATCACCACAGCGAACGTGCCGCCAAACCGATGGTGATCGTAAATTGTTCGGCACTTTCGGAATCCTTGCTTGAAAGTGAACTGTTCGGCCACGTAAAGGGGGCATTTACCGGAGCCCATCGTGATCGGGCGGGACGCTTTGAGGAGTCCAGCAGCGGCACCATCTTTTTGGATGAAATCGGCGAGATCAGCCCCTTTATTCAGGTAAAACTCCTGCGCGTGCTGCAGGAGCGGGAAATAGAGCGGGTTGGAGAATCCAGGAGACGCAGAATCGATATACGGATTATCACCGCAACCCAACAGGATCTTTACGATCTCGTCGGCCGGGGACGTTTTCGGGACGATCTCTATTACCGTCTCAAGGTATTTCCCATTCATCTACCGCCGCTGCGAAGGCGAAAAGAGGATATTCCACTCTTGGTCAATCACTTTATCGGTCATTTCAACCAAAGGACAGGAACGAAAATTCAAAATGTCACTCAGAATGCAATGCGTGTTATCATGGACCACGATTGGCCCGGCAATGTCCGCGAGTTGGAAAATGCCATCGAGCATGCATTTGTACTGTGTACCGCCGATCAGATTGATGTTTTCGATCTGCCTGTGGAAATCCGGAGGACAGGATACCATCCGGCTTCCTATCTGAATCAACCAATATTGAAAAACAGGCCTGTGCCGCAGGGCGATTTGACCCGCGAGAGGCTTAATGAGGTTCTCCATGAATGCGGATGGAATAAAGCCGAAACAGCCCGCCGAATGGGATTGAACCGAACCGTCGTGTGGCGATATATGAAAAAGTGGAATATTCCGCTAAAAAAACCGCATCAAAAAGAATATCGTCGGTAGTCCCTCATCATAGATCAGAATGTCAGATCGAAATCTCGTCTTTATCTTCGAATAAATAAAACCTCTCATCTCGAAAAACCGAAAAAAACACTATCATATCGGGCACCACTGCCATTTTAGACTATTTCCGAATTAGACATCGTATCCTACCGCAACCGTCAGAATCTTGAGGCTTCTTCATTCAAGTTTCGAATCCCTGTCTTTAATTTTTACATAATGTGGCATGGATAATGCATTTTTACTAACCGGATCGTAAACGATACTCAGTTCATCACCGCAATTTTGAATCGGGAGACAGAAGAACTCGTTAAAAGGTATTTCAATTAAAAATTTCGAAAACGAATCAAAGTGAAAGGTTTGATACAAAGAAATTAAAATTTACATGATGAGGACATTTATGGAAAGAATGTTTAAAGAGTTTAGCTTACGGAATATGAAGCTTGTGAATCGATTTGTCTTTCCCCCGATAAAGCTTGGGTACGGTAATCCGGATGGTACGGTGACGGATCGTCAGTTGAAATTCTATCAACAGATTGCAAGAAACGGTCCTAGTCTGATTATCATCGAACCGGTATCCGTTACGGTCGATGGCAGGGAACATCCCAAGCAACTCTGCGTCCATTTACCGGGGAGCTCAACAGAACTCAAAAAGATTTCCGACGTCGTTCACGCCGAAGGTCGCCTCGTATGCCTTCATCTGAATCATGCTGGAGCGGCTGCAAATCCCAAGCTCATCGGTAGTCCCCCCAAAGCGCCTTCCACTATGAAGTGTGTTGCCAGGGAGGGAACCGTATCAGAGCCTCTGACCAAAGAAGAGATTGAAAGGATTCTTGGTGGTTACACATCTGCTGCCGAAAAGGCACGAGAGGCAGGGTTTGACGTCATAGAAATCCAGGCAGGGCATGGTTACCTCGTCTCACAGTTTCTCAACTCAAGGCTGAACAAAAGGGAGGATCGCTTTGGCCGGGACCGGCTTCTCTTCGCACGGAAGGTCCTCCAGGCGGCTAAAGAGGGAGCCCCTGATCTTTCCTGTATTCTCCGGATCTCAGGTAACGAGATGTCGCCGGAGTTTGGCATCAGTCAAGACGACCTTTTACCGGTTCTGAAGCTGGCCGAGGAAGCCGGTTTGGCCGCTATACACGTGGGCATGGGAAGTGCCTGCTTCAGCCCGCCATGGTATTTTCACCACGGCAGCCTTCCTGATAAACCCCAGATGGATGCCCTGGCGTGGATACGTGAACATACATCCCTGCCTCTGATCGTTGCGGGCAGGATGGGGAGAAGGGAAAAGGTAATTAAATTTCTGGATCAGCGGCTGGCCGACCTTATCGCCCTCGGAAGACCGCTCCTGGCAGATTCTGATTTGATAGAGAAATGGCGAAAGAAAATGGATGATGAGATTATGCACTGCGGTTATTGCCTCCAAGGTTGCCTCCATCGATTGAAAAGCGGGGAGCCATTGGGATGTAATTTGAACCCGGAAATTGGCCTTCCGCCCCTGGAGCGTACCCCCCGTCCTCTGAAAGTTCTGATTGCCGGGGGGGGCCCTGCCGGGATGAGTTCGGCTTTATACATGGCAAGACGGGGGCACCAGGTGGTCCTTTCCGAGAAAATCGATCACCTGGGCGGACAGTTTGCTTTGGCATGGCAGGCCCCTGGAAAGGAAAATATGAAAGAAGGGCTCGAAGGCATTGAGCGCTCCGTGAGATCCAGCGGAACTTCCATTCTTATGAACACGGCCGTTGACGCTGCCCTGGTCAGAGAAATCGAGCCTGAACTTTTGGTGTGGGCTGTTGGGGCCATTCAAAATTTTCCGCAAATCAAGGGCCTTGACGATCAGTATGTCATGACAACCATAGAGTATTTTCAGGGGAAAAAGGAGGTAAAAGGCCCGAGGGTTCTGGTTATCGGAGCAGGCAGGTCCGGAATTGAGATCGCAGAAAAGCTGGGAAGAAAAGGTTATGATGTGGTTGCCACAAAGCGGAACGACCCCATAGGAAGCATGATGGAAATGATTACAAGGAAATTGGCCCTAATGCGGATCGAGCAGATGGACAGGGTGACCCTCATGCCTCATACGACGGTTAAAGAGTTCAGAGATGGAGGCGTCGAGATTGAAAAGGATGGGAAGAAAATGTACTTGGAACCCTTCCAGAGTATTATCCTGGCGTCCGGTATGCAATCGGCTTCGGGGCCTGATGAACAAATAACGAAAGCAGTCTCCATGATGGAAATCATCGGCGATGCCAGGAAAGTCCAGGACATTTTTAACGCTGTCCATGCAGGATATAATCTTGCCCTCAAGTATTGAAGACTGACCTGACTCAAAGGTCATCCGATAAAATATCATTCGTAATCAAAGAGTTATGAGTTGCGTAAAGGAAGATCGGATGCTGATACCCATTCTCCTGAAAGCTCAGGGAATCATTGATGTACTCTTTTTTCGCTACTTTTGTTGAATCATATAGTTATTCAGTGCTTCCTGTAGTGTTCCCGCAGCAAGAAACGCACAGTGTTCATCTTCCTTTGGAAATCTGCCAAGTATTTTTAATATAGTTTCACCCGTAACCTCAGAAAGTTGGTCCGGATCTTTCCCGATAGCTATCTCCGCCGCCAAAGAACCGCAAACCGTGCTCGAAGCACATCCATCTGTATGGAAAGAGGCTTCTTTCACGCGGCCTTGTTCAAATTTCAGGAAAATTTCCATCGTATCACCGCATGTCCCTTTTATGCGTGCATGGGCATCAGGATTGTCCATACGGCCACGGTAAATCGGATTGTGCCAACGCTGAAAACCCAATTCTCCAAGGGCTTCCTTAGCCTCTTCAAATATTTGGTTCTGCAATTTTTCGATGATTGAATCAAAATCGTCGGCCATATGAATTCTCCTTATTTGGATTACGCGTTAACTTCTTGAAAGGTTTCCCCGTCAATTCGGCTGTGTTGATTGCTTCTCAGCACCAGGGCCCCCACCGGACATGTTTCGACACAGATATCGCAACGTTCACAGGACGTCGATGAAACATCCGTTGAACGGTATGTGCTGATGATCGTGTCAAATCCTCTTTTGGCAAAGGTTAATACGGATTGTCCGTGTTTTCCCCTGCAAACATGCACACATTTTCCGCACAGTACGCATCGGTTGGGATAGTGGATTATAAACGGATGGGTCTCATCGATCCGGATCTCTTTGAGGAATTTCTGAAGGCGCTTCGGCTTCAAGCCGACCTTTAGAAATTTGGCGATGTTCTGAAGTTCGCATTTTTTATTGGCGTGACAATTTTTACAGTCCACATCATGAACCGACAAAAGAAGGCGAAGGGCGGTTTTTTGCAGTCGTCTTAAAGCCGGGCTGTCGGTTTTTACAACCATTTTATCCCTGACCACAACCGTACACGATGTTACCGGTTGACGTTCACCCTCGATTTCAACAAAACACATCCTGCAGGAAGCCGAAGGGATGTCCCTACTTTTCAGGTAACACAGATTCGGGATGTAGATCCCGTTTTCAAGGCATGCCTGAAGCAGGGTCATACCTTCCGGAGCTTCTATTTCTTGGTTGTCCACCCGTATTTTTAGCATAATTTAACGTCTCGTAAATTCTACAACTTGATGAAAATAAAAAACATTTATTTGCTTTATCCGCTCGACGACGCATTGGAATGATGGAATGGTGGAATAGTGGAATATTGGAATATTGGGTTACAAAAAATGTAGAATCACTTACAATCTTTATAAGCATGGTTGCTCTCATTTTTAGATTTAAATATTTAAATAAAAATCCCTTATCCTTTAAACCCATCATTCCATTCATCCATTATTCCAATTGTGAGCGAAGCGAACTCACTTATTGTCCTTCCTGCTTTTTTTCCGGCGGCTTCTCGATATGGGGAACCAAATTCGGGGGAGATACTTTCCGGACTGCATCATACTCCGGCGGACACGCGACCAGGCATTCACCACACTTTACGCAAAGCTCCTGGTCAACCCCCTTCTTCCGGTTGCTGGTGGTAAATACCGCATCCACCGGACAGCAGGTGGCACAGGCATCACATCCTCTCGCGCACCGTTCCAGATCAAAATAAAAAGCCGTCAGCGCCCGGCACATCAAGGCAGGACAACGCTTTTCCTTGATATGCGCTTCGTATTCATCCCTGAAGTATTTCAGAGAAGTGAGGACCGGATTCGGAGCAGTTTTACCCAGGCCGCAAAGGGACCCGGCTTTAATGTCCTGACTCAACGACTCCAGCAGCTCCAGATCGCCTTCGAGACCTTCGCCTTTGGTCAATCGTTCGAGTATGTTGAGTAAATGATAGGTTCCGATTCTGCAAAATGTGCACTTGCCGCAGGATTCTTTCTGGGTGAAATCGAGGAAATACCGGGCGACCTCCACCATACAGGTGTCCTCATCCATGACCACCATACCCCCGGATCCCATCATTGCGCCGGCTTCCGTGAGAGAATCGAAGTCGATCGGTGTATCTAAAAAATCCTCATTAAGACATCCGCCGGAAGGCCCCCCGATCTGAACCGCCTTGAATTTTTTGTTGTTCGGAATGCCGCCGCAGATATCAAATATCAGGGTTCGCAGCGACACACCCATGGGTATTTCCACCAACCCCGCATGAACCACATTTCCCACGATTGAAAAAATTGCGGTTCCGGGGCTGTTCCCGGTACCGATGCCTCTGTACCAGGTCGCGCCGTGATCCAAAATGGGCGGAACGGAAGCCAGTGTTTTTACATTGTTAATTATCGTCGGCTTATCCCAAAGGCCTTTTTGAACCGGATACGGGGGACGGTGCCGGGGCATGCCGCGATACCCTTCGATGGATCGAATCAGGGCGGTTTCCTCACCGCAAACAAAGGCGCCTGACCCTTGAAACACATCCATTTCCAAATCGAACGCGCTGCCCAAAATTCCCTTGCCCAAGAGTCCGAGTTCTTCTGCCTGCTGGATGGCTTTTGTGACAATTTTGACAGCCAGGGGATATTCCGATCTGACATACACCAGGGCTTTTTGGGCACCCACGGCATACGCACAGATAGCCATTCCTTCCAAAACCTGATGCGGATTGCTCTCCAGAATAGTCCTGTCCATATATGCGCCGGGGTCCCCTTCATCGGCATTGCAGATGACAATTTTTCCCTGCTTCTTGACGCTTCTTGCCAGCTTCCATTTTCTTCCGGCAGGGAATCCCGCACCGCCTCTGCCTCTCAGACCCGAGTGTTCGATCTCACGGATGATGGTATCGGGTTCGAGTTTTAGGGCTTTTGCCAATGTTGAATATCCGCCCTCAGCGATGTAGTCGTATATGTCCTCAGGATCAATGCGCCCGCATTTTTCCATAACAATACGTCTTTCCTGGTTAAACCTCGAAAATTCGGTCACTGAGGGAATCAGTTCGTTCTCTATGGTGGCCCCGTAAACGTGTTCGAACCGGGGATCTCCTCCCTCCAAAAAGAGCTTGACGAGCATTTTGGCCTTTCCCGGGGTGACCTCGTGATAGAAGATCGGCGGAAATCCGGAATCAGGGTGATCAATGATAACCACGGGTTCCGCATAGCAATGGCCGCAACATCCGACGGTATGGATTTGGGCTTCAATGGTGCTGTTTTCCAGGGCTTCTTCAAAGGCCTTTTTGGTCTCAAGGGCGCCGGAAGCGATGCCGCAGGTGGCCATGCCGATGTGAATTTTGGGGACCGGCGCATCCCGAAACGCGGACCGGCGTCTTTCGGCTTCTTCACGGATGGCATCGAATCTATGATCGATTTTGTTATGAATTTCCGGACGCATCTTTTTGCTTTTCTCTTTGTTCGATCTCTTCTTCTAATTTAATCCGTAAAAGAAGCCCTTCAACCTTGCTGGGCGCCATATGTCCGTGAACCGTATCATCGATGACGGCCACCGGCGCCAGCGCACAGCACCCGACGCAGGCGACCCGTTCTATACTGAATTCTCTGTCTTCAGTGGTCTCACCGTCGGAAATTTCAAGTTTTCGTTCAAAATTTTCAAGGATAATGTCTCCCGCCCTGACGTGGCATGCGGTACCCAGACACACCTTAATCGGATGTTTGCCCGGAGGATGAAATCGGAACTGGTTATAAAAGGTGGCGACGCCGTAAACCTCGCTTTCGAGAATTTCGAGGTGTTGAGCCACCATTTTTAAGGCTTCAGGGGGGAGATAAGCAAGTTTATTCTGGACCATCTGAAGGATGGGGATCAGATTTCCTCTATGTTTTTCAAAGGCGTCAAGTTTTTCAGTAACGTGCTTGAGTGTTTCTTTTTCTTCTTCAGTTAATTCTTG
>JAWOIY010000009.1:0-2573 GCA_046484425.1 Desulfobacterales bacterium
CGGCGATTGAGAAGTACTTCCAGTTCGCAAAATTTTTGTCGATCATCAATTTCCCGGAAGTCAAGAAAACCAAGATTCAAGGGTTTTTTGAGTTTGTAAGCCCACTCGCCCGTCAGAAAGACCACAGAAATATGGGTGTCGTGACGTTTTATATCGGAGACCGGGTGGGGATAAAATTCAGGATCGGTCATCGCCTCGCAAACGGATTTGAAACGTTGCATAGGATGTGTCATCGTGAACTCCCTTTAATATTAATGGATACAAGAAACTGGTCATATATTTACAACATATACTTGAAAATAATATAAGTCAAAATCAACGAGTTAAAAGCAGCAATTCTCGGTGAATGATATTTTTAGAGTCTGAGTCTATGTTCAGGGAAATTATCCGTGATTGTATGACGGCATTTTAAGTTTAACAATGAAATTTTAAGGCAAATAGGAATAAATCAATCAAAAAGTTTGGAGGGTATCCTCAAAAAAGCGTAACTGTTTTGTCCGACGGTGGTCGGTAAATAAATTCAAAGACATGTTTTAGAAAAACCTTCCTCCCGGAGCTTTGATCATGGGAGGATCCAGAATATGGTATAGCATCTGCTCCCAGGTATTAAACAACATGATTCTAAACGTGCAGCGAAGCTGGTTGAAATATTCCTTGCGGGAACTGAATTTTGTGTATCTGACCGTTTGATAGAGTCGGTCTGTGAGATCTAAGATCTGATGAATATAAAAAGCCAACAAGTTGAGCATAAAGAATATAAATGACAGATTGTGTTGTCCGTGGCCAAAGTTATGTTCAATGTGATAGCCTTGATTTTTAAGGGTGTTAAAGGTTTCATTTTCGATTTTCCAGCGGGCCCGTCCGCCTTTGACCAACATGACGATATTGTCCCGGTCAATGGGGATATCGGTTACCCAGGTGTTTTTATAGGTAACTTTGTTGTCTTTTGAGATAATTTCAAATTGGAAAAAGTTGACATCATCAGCATCCTTTCCGCCATTGAGGGGCACATTGTTGATCCAGCGATAGCAATGCCTGCGCCCTTTGATGTCAGTCAACTCCAGTCGGTCACCGTCACCGAGCTGGCTCAGTTCATTGACCCACTCAAACAGCACCTTGTGATCATCGGGTTTGGCCACGAGGATATAGGACATGTTGGCTTTTTTCAGTTCATTGATAAAAGGCTGTTTTGAGTAGAGACCATCAGCGGTGATAATGATTTTAAGTTTTGGGTGAGTTTTGCGGATCTTTTGGATGCAACGTTTGCCGGCATTGATTTCACAGTCTTGTTTTTTTGTACCATCCTGGTTGCTGATTTGTTCAGGAGCCAGCGCAAGCACCTGCCTTGTGTCCGGATGCACCATAACAGACTGAAGAATTTGATGATAGTAACGCACTTTGCCGTTTTTGGATTCGACCAAACAGTTTGGACAATGGATTTTTTTTGAAGAGAAATATTGAGAGCCATCAATTGAGATCAGGTACATGTCTTTGATAAACTGATACTGAACCAGTTGTTTGCCGCGCTGAAGCCTGAGGAAAAAATCGGAGAAAATGGGCTCAATAGCTTCAGATTCAATAGTATCCAGGACATCTCTCATTTGTGTTTCTTTGGCAATTGTGCCGACATTAAAGACGGTACCAAGGTTGTTTCGCTCCATGCGGTCCTGGATGCGCTGCTGGAAACAAAGAAGGGAAGGATCTTGAAAAAACATCATGGCAAAGCCACTCATCAGACAATCATGCAGGGGGTATCCGATTTTGGTGCCTTGCCGCAAATCGTTGATTTGGTTAAATCGATCCGAGAGTGCTTTTCTGAGCGCAGTAAAGCTGAGATGTTTTTTTTGATGCATAGAATCCCTGTATATTGTACAAGTTACTGATATATATACAATATATAGAGATAAAAATCTAGATTTTTTATTTATAATAAATTCAATATGTTATGCCAATTTCCAAAAAAGACTTTGCGAAAAAAATATTTCAGTAATCATGTAAAGGCGCTCTGGTTATCACTTTAAAAAATCACCGAGAATTGCTGCACTGTGATGCTATTCACAGATGATCTTATTATCCCCGGGTATCATAACGGAATCTGATACAATAGTAATGGAAAGTCCTCTTCGAAGCTCGAGATCGAGGATTTCAGCTCTTTTTTTATTCAGCAGGTAATCGGCGACTTCAACGGGAACAATGCCTTTAACAGTGGTGATTTCATCTTTTAAAGTTTCAAGGCGAAGTTTACGAAGAAACCTTACGCCAAGGGTTTCGGTGGAAGGCGTAAGCCCCTTGCCCTGGCAGCATTTACATGAACCATAGCTTCCAAATTCAATGGAAGGTCTTATTCGTTGTCGTGACATTTCGAGTAATCCGAATTGGGATATACGTCCAACTTTGGTTCGGGCTTTATCGTTTTTGACATGAAATTTCAAGGCTCTCTCCACTTCAAGTCTGTGCTTGGTGTCCTTCATATCGATGAAATCAATAACAATAAGTCCTCCAAGGTCTCTTAGCCTCAGCTGGCGTGCCACTTCTTCGGCGGCCTCAACATTGGTCATCAATGCTGTCTGTTC
>JAWOIY010000016.1:0-5259 GCA_046484425.1 Desulfobacterales bacterium
CTTCAAAAAAATAGGTTAAAAAACATTAAAATAAGATTCTGGAATATGTTGGGATTCTTGCCATACTTATTCTATGAAAAAATATTAAAAAGAGAATTAAACACAGAACTTAGAAATAGAAAGAACAAAAGAACATTCTCAAAATTAATTAGTTTTAGCTTAAAACTTTGGTTTAAATATATCGAGAACAAATTTAACTTTGGATTTGGTTTAAGTATTATTGCAGTAGCAAATAAAAATTAAATCTTTACAGTAATTAAAACACCTGCTCCTTTTATTGATTCATATTTTTTGGTTAGTACCATTTTATCCTTAAAAATTTCATTTAGCTTAAATTCATTAAAAGATTCCCCTTTATAAAATAAGAGATAAACAGGCTCTATCTTTTTACCAGACTGGACAAATGCAAACTGTTTTAATGAATATCTGCAATGGATCAAAGATTATAACATTCCTAAATCCCTGAGATATTCATTCGATATTTGAAGGGGTGGGGAGAATCAATAAGTTACGATCCTCCCCTGAAGATTTAAGCATACAAATTCTCAATCCATCTCATGGCTTCATTATCACTAACCTTACCCAAATACATCTGAGTTGTACACTAGTTTCCATATTGCACCTCATGATTACTTAAGTGATGATGACCCAATAAAATTATTTATTTTCGGCAGCTTGTACTTTTTTTTTCATCAGCGGTGAATTCACGCCGGGATGCTCGTAAAGGCATCCATTTCGATCATTATAAGGATATGTTTTGATGACACCCATTTTTGCCCACCTTCGCACCGTCGCCACCGTCACCCCCAAGAGGTTTGCGACTTCATCTCCCCGAAGCTTGCCAGTAGCCCGTAATCTTGCATAGCGGGTCTTGAGTCTGTAACCATGGGTGATTCCTACAACGGTTCTTCTATCGATCCGATGACCCTGACCGGATTTATAGCCACGTTTGTCGAGGATGGTCGCTATTTCCGTGTAACTATGGTCAGTCAGCAGTTCATCGACAATCTCAATGATTTTTGGATCTGTCATATTATATTGCCAGCTCTTGAGGGGAGGTGGGAGCTTCAATGTTTTTGTAGCGCCGCCTTTAAATCGAATGTGCAGCGTAATATCCTCGGCTCTGATCATTGTCACATCCTCAATCAGAAATCTGATCATTCGCTTTTTTTCACGAACAGGCGTTTTGGGATTCTTCCACAATTTCGGAAAGTCCTTTGCAAGCTGAAGTACTTCCTGCTGCTGCGCTTTTTTCAGTCTTTCCGACTCCTGTCGGCGGTGTTTTTCATAGTAGTCATTGGCATCCTGCAGATGCCTGAGCTTTTCATTCCACTCCGCTTCAAGTGTATCGGCTACCAGCCTATTCTCCGGATCGACCTGCATGAAACGACGCCGAGCAAGATTGGCTTCATATTGCGCCCGCTGCACCTGCTGTTTGCGCAGCTTGTCGGCCTCGTTAAAGCGGGTTTCAAGCTCTTTTTGAACTTGCAATGCCACCTCCAATGTCAAGGGTGTAACCGATTCAAGCAGCAGTTTGCTGATGGCCTCATCAATACCAGCTCCCGGGATATATTGACAGCTATTTTCCCATCTCTCTATGCGAAGGCGCTGACACAAATAGACCGGATCAAGTCGGGCATTACGGCGATACTTATATCGTATGGTCATGCGCTGACCGCATTTGCCGCAAACCGCCAACCCTTGTAGGAGGCACGGCCCTTCACGCGGCGGTGTTTTTTTGTCTATAACGTTGTATGCAATCGCATTTTGGCGTATGCGTTGCAAGTTCTCTTCATACTGTTCCCAGGTAATATATCCCGGATGGACATCTTTTATCAGCACACGCCATTGATCACGGGGAACCTTAAAGTAGGTCATGGAACCGTTGACATTTTTTCGTGATCGCTGCCGTCCATAGTAATATGCGCCGGCATAGCGCGGATTTTTTAAAATCACTTGTGCCCGTCCGCTTGTTAGCCGCTGCCATTTTACTTGGCCTTTATCGGGGCCAAAATGCATCCGGCAAGGGAATTTCATATCATCTGCAGCAAATGCCTTGACGGTTGCAAATGCCGCCCCTGTGCGTTGAAAAATATCGAAAAACAAACGAAGGCTTTGCTGAACCTGCTTGTCCGGATCAATAATAATCTTGTCATTGTGATCATAAACAAATCCGGTCGGCAACCGCGTTTTTAATTCACCCCGCCGGGCCTTGCTTAAAATACCCCCTCTGAGCCGGGATCTCAACACATGAAGTTCCACTTCGGAAAAGGTGCCCTTCATATTGAGCAGCAGGCGGTCGTTAAAATCGTTCGGATTATAAATTCCTTCCTCATCGAGAATCAAGGTGTCAGTAATGGCACAGATCTCCAGCAGCCTGGCCCAGTCCGCATTGTTGCGCGCCAAGCGTGAGACTTCCAGGCCCATCACGAGCCCAACACGCCCCAGGCTGACTTCTGTCATCAGTTTTTGAAAACCGTGCCTGTCAGCTACAGATGTCGCCGTTTCGCCTAAATCCGAATCTACCGTCACGATCCGGACAACAGGCCACCCTAGCGCGATGGCCCGTTCGCGAAGGGCGTATTGGCGTTTGGTGCTTTCGGTATTTTCGAAAACCTGCTTCAGGGTGGATTGTCTGACGTAGCAGTACGCCTGCCTTTTTAGATGACTTGCCGTCACTTTCTGATTAGTCCGCTGAGACATATTCATGACATAGCCTCCTGTAAGTTGAATAGGGTGATGTTGGCCATCACTTTTATCATTTCCGATGTCGTCTCATACGCAAAGACTGGCGCTTGCCGCCGCTTTTCCGGCTTTGATTCTGCGGGCGTGCAGCGATGGTAGACCTCTATCCAGGCCAGCATCCCTTGACGAATAAACAGCGCCAGACCCAAACTTCTTTCGGAAAAAATCTTTTGCTTGTTTAAAGCCTGCAGCCGCAATGATTCATACGCCAGCAAAGCGCTGTCATCGGATTCAGTGCCGACAGGGCAATATCTCAATGTCATTTTCTCTTTTTTTTTCTGCGCGTCACAGCACGTTCTATACTTCTGGGGTGAACATCTATTCCAAATTTTTCCTTTATCAACGGCGCCAGTTTTCGGGCACCAAGCGGTTTGCCCGCTATAAATTTTTCTTCGATGAAGGCCAAGATGTCATCGGTCACCTTGTGAGCGGATTTGGGACCGGGGCGCTTTTTGATAAGGCCGGTCACCCCCTCTTGTCTGAACTGTGATTGTGCCTGATAAAATGCCGGCCGCGAAAACCCGAATGCTTCGGATGCCTGTTTTACCGTACGCCCTTCCCGCTCGACCGCGCGCAGCATCTCATACTTGACCTGAACAAGATCACGCGGATCAAAAAATTCGATGGCCGAATCTGAAAACATTTTTTCTGCAACCTTGCGTGAATGTGGATTGAGTGCGCCATATTTTTTCAGGCTTTGAGTTTTGTCGTCGGTGGGCTTTTTGGGTTGTGCCATGGACTCATCTCCTTGGATAATTATGTCGCAAGCGGTTTTAATGATAATTTATTTTTGCCGCTAATATTTGGAAATGTCAAGCCAAATATCAAATTAATTACAGCATAACGGATAATTAATATGATTGAAGAGGTGATATTTTCAATTTGATCCCAATACATGCGGCATATTTAATTTAACTTAAGCGGCGTAATTTCCTTAACACCTCGCAGGATCATCCAGTGTGCTTATTTGCGCTTTTTGCCGCTTATTTCTGAAATAAGACGAACCAAACCCAAAAGATCCTCGACTCTAAAAAGTGCGCGCCCCGCAGAAACAACGACAAAGGGATCCTGGCTCCCGATGTCCGTCCATTGAAGCGGTACCGAAGTTTTACGTCCCTTTGTGTTGAAAAAGAACACACGACTCTCATGTGCAATTCGCTTTACATGATCTATTTCAAATTCGATATTTCTATATGGATGAAATGGATGAATAATACGGAAGGTTTTGGTATCAAGATTTTGATGGGACGCAGTTGAACGACTTAATTGTGGTCAGTCTCGCATGGCCCATCAAAACCTGTATTTTTCTGATGTCGTATCCGGCCTCCAGAAGGTGCGTGGCAAATGAATGACGCAGGGTATGGATACCGACTCCCCTCTTGACGCCTGCTTTCTTTCTGGCATCTTCGTAAACAGAACGGATGGTCTCGTAGGATAAAGTCTGACCTTTCCTTCTCCCAAATGAAGATGGGAACAGGTACGTTCCGGGTCGGTACTTCCTATAATAAGATCTCAGTTCGACAAGGAGTCTTTTGGAAAGCAGGGTATAGCGGTCCTTTTTACCCTTACCGTCTTTGACGTTGATCAACATCCTTTTGCTGTCGATGTGTTCTGGTTTTAATTTGATGACCTCACCGGCCCTGAGCCCTGCCGAGTAAGTGGTCATCAGGATCATCCGGTGTTTGAGATTATTCGTAGAGCAGATAACCTTCCATACGTCATCCATGGTAAGGACTTCGGGAAGTTTACGCGGCGTTTTACGAATGCGGTAATCCGTGGACATCTCTTTCCCCATCACGTGTTTGTGGAAAAAGCGAAGCCCGTTTAAAACACTTCCACAGCTGTTTGGCGCATTGCCCTTTTCATGTTTAAGATAGAGAAGATAGTCCTCGACCATCTTTGGCGTGATCTTATCCGGAGATTTCACATAGTGTTTGGCAATTCCTGTAACGGCGGCGAGATAAGACCTTTGGGTGTGATGTGAAAGATTCTTGAGATCCATGGCCCTGATCATTTTTTGACGTAATGCTGTCATGTCATACCTCCTTGGTTTAAGGTTAAAAAAATACTTGGAGGTATTTTATACGATCGGGATAAAAAGAAACTATCGATTGGAGAGATGCTGGATGGTTGAAACGAAATTCTGATTTTTATACAAGATAGAGAGAAGCGATTCCTTTTATTTGAATCGCTATGATCGATTAGGCATGATGAGTGTTTTGAAATGAGAAAAGACGGGTTAAATAGCTACCGCGAAGCGGTTTCGTACAACTGCAATATATGTAAGCCTTATGAAAGCCTTCAGCACATGAGATACGAGACAAAATATCTCAACTGTATAATAATCCTAAATTTACACTTACAAAAGTAAATCTATATTTTTTCGTCTTTCAATATTACAAGATTAGGATGAATTATAATCACTGAAAGGAAAATATTAATTTTGCCCATTTGGCTTATTTGAGACACTTTTTGGATTTGGTCCCCTTCCCTTTTCTATTAAATTGGTTGTTT
>JAWOIY010000025.1:0-13194 GCA_046484425.1 Desulfobacterales bacterium
GACACCGAGCCACAATTTTCCCCTGGGATCAATTTTTTTTCGCTTTCCTGCCGAAGCACTAATGGGGATGTGAACAAAATGATTATTCCAGCGTCCGACCAGGAGTTTTGTTTTGCCCGCCATTCCCGCATGGACTGCATCACGACCCAAAAAACTGCAGAAGACATTGTCATTGGCGTTGGCAGGAAGGCTCCTTATCATATAACTGGGATCGATATATTTTAAAGATACATCAATCTGTTTTTTATTAAAATAAGCCAGTATGGTATCTTTAAGAAAAAGGCCGATGTCTTTGAGCCTGACGTTTCCGGATTCATCCCGTTCGGTTTTTTTGTCTTCAAAAAATTTCTGACCGGCACCTTCTGCCACTACGATCACGGCATGTTTTCTTTGGTTAAGCCGTTTTTCAAGGGCGGCCAGGAAACCGTTCGGTCCTTCAAGATCAAAATCCACTTCCGGTATCAGCACGAAATTTACATCCTGTTGCGCCAGTGTGGCGGTGGCCGCGATGAAGCCCGAATACCTTCCCATCAGTTTAATAAGACCGATTCCATTGGGGTATGCCTCAGATTCGTTATGCCCGCTTCTGATGGCCTGGGTTGAAACATCGACTGCTGTATCAAAACCGAAAGAACGAGAGACCAGGTAGATATCATTATCGATGGTTTTTGGAACTCCGACAACACTGATCTTGAGACCTCTTTCGGTGATAGCATCAGCGATCTTCGCAGCGGCCATGAGTGTTCCGTCACCGCCGACCATAAAAAGTATACCGATGTTCATTCGTTCAAGAGAGTCGACGATTTCTTCTATGGGCTGAGGGCCCCTTGAAGATCCTAATATCGAACCGCCCATCTCGTGTATATTGGCGACAGTTTCCGGTTTGAGATCTATAACGTCATGCATATATTTTGGAATAAATCCCTGCAGGCCGTATTTGAAGCCGAAAATTTTTTGAACGCCATAACCGTAAAAAAGTTCCAGGACTATGGCCCGAATGATATCGTTTAAACCCGGGCATAGCCCGCCGCAGGTTACCAGACCGCACCTGAGCTTGCTCGGGTCGAAGTATAAATTCTTTCTGGGGCCGGCCAACTCAAAAGCAGGCAAATCCTTCCCTTCCCGGATCATTTCGGTAATGTGGTTCAAATCTACGTCCAGCAACACCTTGTCCGTATCACTTACAAAACTTCGTACAAGTTCACCCTTTCCCCCCCTTTTGATGGGTGATGGCACCTTCAGGGGGCCAAGGGTCGGTATGGTGGTATCAATGACCTCAAATTCCATGGTGACCTCTCTGTGGATGATAGATAATCTTAATCAGATTCCGTTGAATTTAAATTCGCCTTTTCCTAAAATATCATGCAAATGCAGAATTCCCCGCACTTTCCCTTTAACATCCGTTATGGGGAGCACCGTAATCTGGTGTTTTTCCATCATGTTCAGTGCGTCATAGGCCGGAGAATTCGGGGTAACGGATCGCGGATTTTTTGTCATCACATCCTCAACGGTTAAATCAACAATAGATTTTTTCTTGGCGATAAGACGCCTTAAATCGCCGTCGGTAATAATACCGGCAAGTTTTTTATCCGCACTGACGACCAGTGTTACCCCCAATTCCAGGCGATTGATTTCCTTTACAGCATCTTCCATGCTGGTCCCGACAAGAACTTGTGGAACAGAAGAACCGGTTAACATCATGTCCTGAACCCTGCTCGAGAGCCGCTGTCCCAGGAAACCTCCGGGATGAATCTTTTTGAAATCGCTTGATTTGAAATGTTTTTTGTTAATCAGGGCCACGGCGAGGGCATCTCCCATGGCGAGCATCGCGGTTGAACTGGCGGTCGGCGCAAGGCCCATGGGGCATGCTTCCCTTTTTACGGCAACATCGATGATGATGTCACTCTGTTTTCCAAGGGTGGAATTTGTATTCCCGGTGAAGGCGATAATGGTGCAACCGATTTTTCGTATACTGGGAATAAGCACATTGAGTTCATCGGTTTCTCCGCTGGTGGAAAGTGCGAGAAAAACATCCTCCAAATCCACCATGCCGAGATCGCCATGCATGGCCTCGGCAGGATGTAAAAAAAATGAGCGTGTTCCCGTACTGTTCAAGGTGGCGACAATTTTTCGACCCACCAACCCGGACTTGCCGATACCGCTGATAATTAACCTGCCCTTGGAACGGCAGATCAGCTCCACCATCTTGGGAAAGTTGTCATCAATACGATCCGCAAGGCCTAAAATGCCTTCAGCTTCTATTTTTAAAACCTTAATGGCTTCTTTGATAATCATGTAGCGTGTATTTCCCTTACTCACATTTATGTTATTTATAATATACCCTAATGTGTATCTTGTTAAATTTTTAAAGAATATCTGGTTGGACAATAGGCGATTTTCACATAAAAAATCAAGAACTCTTTTTTTTTACGAAACCATCAAAAAAAATGTAAAATTATGCTTGACAAGGTTGGTTTGCCTGTTTATATTTCGCGAACTTTTTAAGTTGTATCAAAAAGGCCGGGATTATGTGCCCCTGGCCTTTTTTTTAATTTTTTATGAAAGGGGGTGATTCCGATGGTTTGTGCAACAGTTAGAAAAGGTTTTGAGTGCCCTTTTATGACGCCGAAGGGATGTACCTATAACGGCGGAATTTGCCATGAGGTTGTAGAGAAGTGTAATGGCTGCAATCGAAGCACTGAGTTTTTATCCAAATGGTATTGCACGGCATGTCCGGATCCTTCGGTTAAATGGAAGACCGGGGACTGCAATTTTGCTTCACATGTTACCAGAACCTCCTCTAAATCAAATGGGAAAATCAATCCGCTCAAAGCATCCAAGAGAGGAAACAGGTAATGTTGCCTTCAATCTGCAATTGAACCCCCGCTCGTTCAGGGAGCGGGGGTTTTTTCTTTGAAAAATTACGGCTCACACCCATGTGTAGTTCTCATCCCCCCGATTTTTAAGGCTCTTTTCACTTGACATCATTCATGCCTGCACGATAGAGTCCATCCATGACTCAGGTTTCAAACAGCAATTTACGACAATACCAGTGACGGAGACACCGAAGTGAAGGGGGAATGACTGGCCCCTGAACACATACTAAAAATTGATTTCCATTGATTATCCGCCAAAGGAGGTTAAATTCATGAATCCTATTGCTCAAACCCTCAATCAGATCATCGAAAGCGGGAATCCGCATCTTATGGAAATGTTGTCTGATATGGGGAAGAACCTGTTTTTTCCCAAGGGGATTTTGAGTCAAAGCGCTGAAGCCAGGGAAAAAGCGTATAAGTTAAATGCGACCATCGGTATTGCTACGGAGAAGGGAAGTACCATGCATTTTCCTTCGGTGATGGATTCGATTTACAGTATCCGGCCTAAAGCATCGATAACCTATGCGCCTTCTTTTGGAATTCCGGAGCTGAGAAAGGCGTGGCAGGAATCTTTGTTTATAAAAAACCCTTCGCTTTCCGGGAAAACCATCAGCCTCCCAGTGGTGACAAGTGGTATTACGCATGCCATAAGCATGTTTGCTGATATGTGGTTGGACCCGGGTGATGTGATTATTTTACCGGATATGATGTGGGGCAACTACAACATGATCCTGAATGTTAAAAAAGGAGCGGTCATCCGCCATTTTCCCTTATTTTCTCCGGAAGGAAGATTTAATCTGAGGGCTTTTGACGAAACCATTAGGGCAGAAGCTGAAAAACAATATAAAATCACGGTGCTTCTTAATTTTCCCAATAATCCTACCGGATATTCGGTAACGGTAGAAGAAGGGGAACAAATCGTTGAAATCCTTGCTTCCGTTGCAGATTCGGGTAAAAATGTCATTGCTGTTACCGATGACGCCTATTTTGGGCTTTTCTACGAAGACCAGACCCTCAAAGAGTCCCTTTTTGCAAATCTTTGTGATCGGCATCCCAGACTGCTCGCCGTTAAACTTGACGGTGCCACAAAGGAAAACTTCGTATGGGGATTGAGGGTCGGTTTTATCACCTACGGATGTCCTGCCAACGGTGATCCTTTGCCGGTATATGATGCACTGGAAAAAAAGACGGCCGGATGTATCAGAGGGTCCATTTCCAATGCTTCGCACCTGGGCCAGACCATCGTACTCAAGTCCATGCGGGGGGACCGCTTCATGGCGGAAAAAGAAGAAAAATTCAAAATACTTCAAAGCAGGGCCTGTTGCATAAAAAACGTACTTTCAGATTCCAAATACAAGGAAGCCTGGGATGTTTATCCCTTTAATTCCGGTTATTTCATGTGTCTCCGGCTAAAAACCGTAAATGCCGAGACCCTGCGGCTCCACCTCCTTGAGAAATACGGTGTGGGGCTTATTTCCATCGGGGATTCGGATTTGAGAATCGCTTTTTCTTGTCTGGAAGAAAGCGATATTCCTGAACTATTCGATATTATTTTGAAAGGCGTGAAAGATTTATCCTGAATTTCTTATGAAAATTCCAAAGTGCTATAATTCATAAATACGATGACGTATTTTTATCTGGACACCGGACAAATAAGCTGAAGCCCAAAAGTTTGAAGTTTGAAGTGATCTAAAGTGCCTAAAGTTATTGAGTCGCTTCGCTCCGATGATTTTATATAATTGACAGAATTCCTTAACTTTAGCTCACTTCTAACTTCGTCATAAATACGTAACCGTATTTACGAATACATGTACTAAGGGATCAATTGGCGCCGGATGGTAACCATCCAAGCATTCAACGTATGGTGGGAAGAACTGACCTGTGGCATTTTTAAGCCGATTTAAAAAGACTGGCGGTCTCATTGTCAAAAAAGAGCCGTCCGTCAATTTTGCCCTCGCCGGTAAATGGACCTTGTACTTTATACTTATCGGTATTATCGCGGGACTGGGGTCCGTGGTTTTTCATTACCTGTGCCAGCTCGGTGTGCATTATTTTATGGATCTAATAGCGGGTTACCGACCGCCGGCGCCGGCAGGCGAACATCGTCTCATACCGCCCACGAATACGCCGTTCAACCCCCTCATTCTTTTATTTCTTCCCGCATTAGGCGGAATTCTCAGCGGATGGCTGGTATATACCTATGCTCCCGAAGCCGAAGGCCATGGAACGGACGCTGCCATCGACGCCTACCATAGAAAAGGCGGTTTTATACGGGGCAGAGTTCCAATTATCAAAACCATAGCTTCCGCACTTACACTGACAACCGGCGGTTCAGGCGGACGGGAAGGTCCTATCGCTCAAATCGGAGCGGGTTTTGGATCGTTTCTGGCGACAACATTAAAACTGTCGGACCGGGAGCGGCGGATAATGATGGCTGCAGGTGTCGGCGCAGGGGTTGGCAGTATCTTTCGCGCGCCGCTGGCAGGCGCGCTTTTTGCCGCTGAAGTGCTGTACCGTGATCCTGAATTTGAGCCCGAAGTGATTATTCCTGCGGGCATCTCCTCAGTGGTCGCCTACTGCCTGTTTTGCCTGGTATACGGGTGGGGATCCTTGTTTGAATCTCCGGATTTTGTATTTCGAAATCCCCTGGAACTGGGACCTTATATTGTGCTTTCCCTGGTTCTAGTGTGCATCGGTGTTTTTTACATCAAAACATTTTATGGCGTTATCAGAATTACTAAGGCGATCAAGATTCCCAGCCATTTTAAACCCGCCATTGGAGGACTGTGCACCGGAATTGTTGGTTTTTTCCTGCCCCAGACCCTGGCTTTTGGATACGGTTTTGTACAGAAAGCCATAACCAATGAACTGACGATACCATTTTTGTTTTTTCTTGCCATTGGAAAAATATTTACGACTTCATTTTCAATCGGGTCCGGCGGCAGCGGCGGCGTATTTGGCCCCTCCGTTGTCATCGGCGGTGCTATGGGCGGGGTTGTGGGGAAAACATTCCATCAACTCATGCCTGGGATTGTCACCGAACCGGGGGCCTTTGTTATTGTGGGTATGGCGGGTTTTTTTACGGCAGTCTCAAATACGCCGATTTCCACCATTATCTTTGTCAGCGAAATGACCAATTCGTACCACCTGCTCCTGCCGAGCCTTCTGGTATGCTCCATATCCTATCTTGCTTCTCGTAAATGGACCATCTATGAAAAGCAAGTGAAAAGCAAGGTCAACTCTCCGGCCCATTCGGGTGATTTTTTCGTGGATATTTTGCAGGCAATACGGGTCAAGGACCTCATGCATCTGGTGAAAAGTGTGGAAGTCATTCCCCGGGACATGTCCTTTGGGGAATTCAGGAAATTTTTTTCAGAGACAAAGCAGCATTATTTTCCGGTCGTGGATCAGTATAAAAGACTGGTGGGGATATTTTCCAGTACGGATATCAGGGCCATACTCTTTTCCACGGGGATCTCAAATCTTGTGGTGATGAATGATGTTTCGACCTCCGAGATTATATTAACAACACCTTTAGAAGACCTGAATGCGGTTTTACAAAAATTTACCGTTAAAAACATCGACAGCCTGCCTGTGGTCACGGACGAAGATCACGGCATCCTAATCGGGATGTTGAACCGGAGGGAGGTCATTGCATATTACAATGAACAGATCCAAAGGATGAAAAACAGGTCCTGAATCTTAAACTGCCAAAACCGCGAGGACTACGGACATTTTTCGCTTTTCCTAATGAGCGCTCAAAGAGATTTTTGTCTGGGCAGCAACCCGTTAAGAAACAGTATGACGTGAGAGAGGAGGTGTGGCATGCCAAAACCTGATATTACCGTTTACGGCGCCTACTGGTGCCCGGATTGCCGCCAGAGCAAACAGTTTCTTGGTGAGCATCAGATCCCTTACAATTGGGTTGATATCGAAGAAGATAAAGACGCCGAAGAATTTGTGATCAGAACAAACAAGGGAAAGCGAATCATTCCTACGATTGTATTTGCAGACGGGTCTTTTATGGCTGAACCCAGTAACGCCGAACTCGCCGAAAAGCTGGGGTTGAAGATAAAGGCCAGCCGAAATCATTATGATCTGATCGTGTTGGGCGGCGGACCGGCTGGTCTGACTGCGGCACTTTATACCGCCCGTGAGTATATCGACACCCTGGTCATCGAACGTGCTGCTTTTGGCGGACAGGCGGCGGGTACGGAAAAATTGGACAACATGCCCGGTTTCCCCGATGGCGTGGCCGGAATCGAGTTCTCCGAGCGTTTGAGACGGCAAGCTGAACGTTTTGGCGTAGAGTTGTTGCAGGCCCAGGAGGTTCTTGACGTTCATCGTCAACACAATTATCACGGTGTAAAAACCGGGGATGGCCAGGCATTCAGTGCTCGCGCTTTACTGATCGCAACCGGAGGTCGGTATAAACGTCTTAACGTGCCGGGAGAGACTGAGTATCTGGGTGCCGGTGTGCATTTTTGTGCCACCTGTGACGGCCCGTTTTATAAGGGCAAGCACGTTGCGGTCATCGGTGGTGGAAACAGCGCTGCACAGGAAAGCCTGCTGTTAACTAAATTTGCCTCGCACGTGACCATCCTGGTGCGCGGCAGTCAATTTAAGGCCACCAAGATCATTGAGGAAAGTGTTCACGGCAACCCCAAAATTGAAGTTCGCCGGCATACGGAAGTAGAAGAATTTATCGGTGAGCATTCAAAGCTCACAGAGCTGCGTCTAAAAAACAACCGGACCGGATCTGAATCTAAATTGCAGGTTGACGGGGCCTTTATCTTCATCGGGCTTTCACCCAATACAGCTTTTCTTAAAGACAGCGGCGTATTGATGAATCAGTGGGGCTTTTTAATTACCGGCCATGATTTGATGCACAGCGGAAAGCGGCCGACTGGTTTTGATAACCGTGATCCTTTCATTTTGGAGACAAGCATTCCGGGAGTATTTGCTGCCGGAGATGTGCGGGACAAAAGCACCAAACAAGTGGCGAGTGCCGCGGGAGAGGGAGCCAGTGCTGCGTTGATGATTCGAGAGTATCTAAAATCAATGTAATTTCGATAGCCACTTCCCACTTTTTTATTTAAAATGAGAGGTCGGGGTGTTTTCCCAAACAACCGCTACATGGATAATCTTTTTTTAAACCGCATGAACTCGCGGCAAGGGATCATAAAGAAAAAGCAGGAAACTATCTTTGAAATATCAATAGGTTGTCTGCACTATTTTAAAATTCTTTTAAAGATACGATTTCGGTTTGCGCCTGTTTTTTCTAACGATTCCTAAGCCACTCAGACAGCATCCGATTTAAAAAAAGATCATCCATTCCGCTATATTCAAGAATTTAGGAGAAAAACTCCCCGACCCCTGATTTAAAATAAGACATAATACCAAATAGATAAATATCAAACACTAAACACTAAAAACTAAACACTCCGGTAAAGCGGTTGTTTTGTGGAACTCTGTGGATTATATTGCCAGGGCATTGCTAACGGAAGCGGATCGGGAGTGCGTGGAATCAATACCTGACAGTCATGAGGAATAATCCATGTGCCGGAGCAGTAATTCCGGCAAGGTTGCGATCCTTTGAAACGAGTATCTGCTTAAAGTCATCGGGAGTAATTTTACCGAGACCGACATCCACGAGTGTTCCCACGATATTGCGAACCATAAATCTAAGAAATCCGTCGCCTTCTATTTTTAAAACGACATATCCATCATCCGTTTTAAAAAGATCGGCATTTATAATACACCTGATGGTATCTGCCCTGGGACTTCCCGATCCTTCAAATGCTTTGAAATCATGGGTGCCGACAATAAAATGAAGTGCGCCTCGCATGGCGTCGAGGTCGAGTTCTTTCCGGATATGCCAGGCGTACTGTCTGGAGATGGCAACAGGAATCGGTCGATTTAAAATTCTGTAATGATATGTTTTGCTTTTAGCATCATATTGGGCATGAAATTCTTCCGGCACCACTTCGCACGAAGTTATGACAATGTCTTCCGGCAAAAGACTGTTGAGCCCTTTTTGAAATACCCCGGGGGTGAGTTGCGTTTCGCATTGAAAATTTGCAACCTGGTTGTAGGCGTGTACGCCGGCATCCGTCCTGCCGGATCCTGTCAGGGCAACACGATTTCCTGCCATGGTCATCAGCGCGGTCTCAATTTCTCCCTGAATGGTTCGATCCATGGTCTGGCGCTGCCAACCGTGATAAGCGCTCCCGTCATATTCGATGGTAATCTTAAAGTTCGGCATGAGAAATTTGGATTAGAGCCTGTTGCAGGGTATATTCCCAAGCTGGTGTTCGAAAAATTCATCCATCGAATCGGCAAATTGACTGAGCGGGTACTCGGCGTCACATGACCTGCAACGCAGATACACCCGCCGTCATGATTTTTGAATCACCAGGTTGTCGTTACATTCGGGGCATCGAGGGTATTGTCTATTCATAAAATGTATTGTCCCATTCGGGTTTTTTTTGCCCTGTAAAAACTGGCCTTCTCCCGCAATGCGGGATCTTCGATGGGCCAAGCCTGTCCCGGCATTGCGGGAGTCAGAGACAGATGGCTCTGCCTTGGAATATTGAACTGATCCGTTTGGTTTGGAATGCAGATTGACAATATTCTGCTATTCTGTCAAATAAAATCTAAAAATTAACGGTCCATCATCAAAACAAGGAAAAATAACAATGGAAATTATCATGTGTCCCGGCTTTGAGGCTGCGGGGATTTCCGCTGGAATCAAAAAAAAAGACAAAAAGGATCTCGGTCTCGTCTTTTCCCGGGTACCGGCAAGTGTCGCCGGCATGTTTACCCGGAACCGGGTGAAAGCGGCTCCGGTAATTCTCGATATAATAAGAATAAAATCAGGTGTCTGCCAGGCAATTATTGTCAACAGCGGTAACGCCAATTGCTGCACCGGTGAACAGGGAATCCGTGATGCCAAGGCCATGGCAAGTTTATCCGCAGCTAAACTCGGGATATCTGAAGATCTGGTGCTTGTGGCATCAACCGGTGTGATCGGTGAGCCGTTGCCCATCGAGAAGATCAAGTCGGCCATCCCTGACCTGGTCGGATCACTTCAACCGGAGGGGATTTCTGATTTGGCCAGGTCGATCATGACCACGGATACGATTCCCAAAATGATTTCCGGTCAAGGGGTTGTGGAAGGGAAAACTTTTGTGGTTACCGGTGTTGCCAAAGGTGCCGGAATGATCCGTCCGGACATGGCGACCATGCTCTGTTTTATCTGTACCGATGCAAACGCAACGCCGGAAGTTTTAAAAGAGACCTTGGTTAAGGCGGTGGACCGGTCTTTTAACCGAATCACGATTGATGGGGATACCAGCACCAATGATACGGTGCTGATGATGGCCAACGGCATATCCGGCGTGGATATTGAGAGCCCCGCCCATAAAGAAATTTTTCAGAATGTTTTAGACCGGATTTGTCTGGACCTGGCCAAACAATTGGTCAGAGACGGTGAAGGGGTGACAAAGCTGGTCGAAATCATTGTTCAGGGAGCCGCGTCGGATTCTGATGCCATAAAGGTCGCGGAAACGGTTGCCCATTCTCCGTTGGTGAAAACCGCATTTTTTGGTGAGGACGCCAATTGGGGGAGGGTTATCGGCGCTGTCGGCAGGGCGGGCGTTGACGTAGATCCGAATCGGATCGATCTTTATTTTGATGATGTGCAAATGGTAAAATCCGGTATGGGTTGCGGAAAGGCCGTTGAAGCTGAAGCCGCAAAGGTACTCAAAAAACCTGAATTTACGGTGGCCGTTCACTTGAACATGGGGCAGGGTTCCGGATCCATGATTACCTGCGATTTTTCCGTGGATTATGTAAAAATTAATGCGGATTACCGATCCTGATTTATTTTACATTGAAACCCCCTCAATGCGGGATTTCCGATGGACCGGGAATTTTAGTAAATCGCTTCATGGATAATGCTTTTTTTCAAACCGTGTAAACTCGTGATTAAAGGATCATAAAAAAAGAACAGAATCTAATAAAAACAATAGATTTAACTTAAAACATATAGTTTTTATTACCATAGAAAATTTTCGGCAGGCCACTGTTCTTTTTAACGATTCTTAAACCACTCAAACAGTACACGCTTTTAAAAAAAGATTATCCATTTCGCTCTGCCCTTTTCCTGAGCTATAGACCTTCGTCTTCGCTTTCAGCTAGCAGGGCTTAAATGCTGGACGGTCGATAATGATAAAACCATGCCTTTAATGCGCCTGCAAAAATTTCTTTCAAAAGCCGGCATCTGTTCAAGAAGAAAAGGAGAAGAACACATCAAAGCCGGACTTGTGCGTGTGAACAACACGGTTGTTACCGAACTGGGCACAAAAATAGATCCGTTAAAAGATCGCGTGGAATTTAATGGTAAGGTTGTCAGACTGGAACTCGATCTTGTATATATCGCACTCAACAAGCCGGAAGGCTATGTTACAAGCTGCAGTCAGTCGGGTGAAAAGATTGTGCTGGACCTTATCGATATCCCTCAGCGTGTTTATCCCATCGGCAGGCTTGACAAGGACTCAACCGGGCTTTTAATTCTGACCAATGACGGAGATCTTCATCACAGGCTTTTGCATCCATCTTTTGATCATGAAAAGGAATACGATGTCATTTTATCAAAACCCATAACAGACGGTGGGCTGCAGCGTATAGCAAAGGGTATGCCGATGATGGGGACGAAAACAAGACCCGCGGAGATCCTCAGAATTTCTTCAAAACGTTTTCGCATCGTACTCAAAGAAGGAAAAAACAGGCAGATAAGACGCATGGTTCGAAAGGTTGGAAACCATGTTACCCATTTAAAACGGTTGAGGATTTCAAACATAGAACTGGAGGGTCTTGAAAAGGGGACCTGGCGTTATTTGACTGAAAAAGAAATAAAAGTGCTGAAGACCTGAATGGATTGGTGGAAACATGTGTTGACATCGGTATACTTATAAGTTAAGAATACAACTACCGGAAATATATTGCATACCTTAAATATAACCCTGAAAGGGACACGCCATGCTTAGAATGGGACCGCCGCCTGGGGAGATAAGAAGTATGTCGATATTGGATATTTTCGGGTCACGATTGAAACTTCTTATCATCATGGCAAAGGCCTATCTAAAAAGGTGTCCCATGGGAAAGTATCGAAAACAAGCCATTATAGAAAACGCACGCAGCGTTTTTTATCATTCTCTGCAGGCGGCCAATGAGACGGCCACTATCCGGGACTTCGATTTAAAAACCCAAGCCGGTATTGATTTCACGGGTGACATTCACGAAGAACATCTTTTTCATCAGAGAGTCCAGTTGCTTGCAGTTATGGCTACGGCAATTGCCGAAGGCCGGCCTTTTGGGCATTTCAGGGAAAAAGCCCTTAATGACAATTTGGATAGAATCTGTGAAACTCTAATCTTCAACTTCAACGTCAATAATGCCAATTTCCTGAAGGTAGCGTGAGCCAGGTCAAAATTCCAAACGTTAATATAGCCGTAATCGATGGCGACATGATGGTCCGGGATTTTGTGACCACTGTGTTAATGTATTGCGTAAACAGGGATGTAATGTCTTTCGATAACGGCATGTCGGCCTGGAGATACATTGAATCCACAGGAAGCCCCGACATCGTCATTTCAGACATCGACGTAGCCGGGTTGAACGGATTTGAACTCCTCGCCAAATTCAAAAAGAAGCATCCGGGCAAAAAATGCCTGCTGATGTCCGCCAACCCCGACGATGAGCAATCCGCCAGGGATTCAGGGGCGGATGCCTTTCTTGCCAAGCCCGTGAGTATAAATGATCTATTCGGAGTTGTGGAAAACTTTATTGTTTGATGTCAGCCCCGCCGCTGGGCGCAAGCACCCAGTTTGATCAAAAAAGAAACTTCGGAAGGCCTAGTTTCATACGAGGGGAGCTTCATTATTTTCCGACAAACTCACCGTCTTTAAACATACCCTCCATCTTTTTACCGTCGGATGACGTCAGCGTCCCTTTTCCATGCAACTTGTTGTTCTTGAATTGTCCCACATACTTGAGGCCATTGGGATGAACAAGAACCCCGTGTCCATTCATAATATTGCCCTTAAATTCACCGACATATTTTTCACCCTGATGAGAAGTAAGGGTTCCTTTTCCGTTCATTTCGCCTTTTTTGAAATGGCCGACGTATTTATCTCCGTTATCAAAGACGAAGGTCCCTTTTCCATTGGAACAGTCTCCGCTAATACACCCGCCAAAGGAATGCAAAGGCGCAAAGCAGACGATGAATACTAAAGCTGCCGTAAAAAGTTTCATC
>JAWOIY010000074.1:0-45211 GCA_046484425.1 Desulfobacterales bacterium
CTTAACAAAATAGACCTTGTTAAAAAACCCGCGCTGCTGAACATCATGGACAGATGGTCAAAGGCTTATCCATTTGAAGCCATAATACCGGTTTCAGCGATATCCGGGAACCAGATCGATGAACTCATTGAAGCCATAGAACCTCTGTTGCCGGAAGGCCCTCGTTATTATCCTGAAGACACCATAACCGATCAGCCGGAACGCTTTATTGCCGCTGAAATGATTCGTGAAAAGGTTTTTCGCCTCACCGGCCAGGAGATTCCCTATTCCACAGCGGTCTCTGTCCAATCATTTTCCGAAGAAAGAAACGGTGCGCTCGTAAAAATCCATGCCACCATTCATGTTGAACGGAGCTCGCAGAAAGGCATGATCATCGGAAAAAACGGAAGCAAGTTAAAAATGATCGGAACAGAAGCCCGAAAGGAAATCGAACGCATGGTGGGCGCCAAGGTCTATCTTAAGCTTTTTGTTCGGGTCCATAAAAACTGGAGCAAGGATCCGAAAGCCCTTCGAAAATTTGGTTACTGATGATTTTGTCGTATCACCCCTGCTTTGAAGCTGATAAAAACATACTCTGCGCCGGGCGGAAACCGGGAGCTGACGACCTCGCTGCAATGCAGGCGGCCGATGCCATCATTCTGCCCCAGGGTTGTTATGAATCCCTTTACAAGATGGCGCGTAACAACTGTGACCATGTCTTCCCAAATTTCGATGCCAAATTCAACTACAAAGGAAAGATCGGGCAGGTCCAACTTTTTCAAAAACATAATGTAGCCCATCCCAAAACCGAAACCCATCTGAATATAAACGCCTTTTTAAAGCGTTATGGGGGCTTTCCGGAAAAACCGATCTTTGATTTCCCATTTGTATTCAAATTTGACTGGGGCGGAGAGGGGGATCATGTTTATCTGATCAACTCGATCGATGATTTTTCCATGATTATTCAGGCCGCCGGGACATTTGAAGATAGCGGCCAAAAGGGATTTATTATTCAGGAATATATCCCTGCAGACAACCGGTCGCTCAGGGTCGTTGTTATCGGCCGGACAATCGTTTCTTACTGGCGGATCCAGCATGATACAGATAACTTTTTGTCAAATGTCGCGCAAGGGGCCGTTATCGATTACGATACGCGACCGGACCTTAAGGAAGCGGCTGTCAAAGCCGTAAAAGATTTTTGCACGCCGACCGGGATCAACCTGGCAGGCTTTGATATTCTCTTTTCATCCGAGGCAAAGGTTAAAACCCCCCTCTTTCTGGAGATAAACTACTTTTTTGGAAGGCAGGGACTTGGCGGATCTGAAAGATTTTATGCCATATTAACGCAAGAAATCATGAAATGGATCGAAAGTCTTGGTTTGTCTCTTCATCGACAAGGTACGAATAATTCCAACTGCCTGGATTTTTGAAAAATCTATTTTTAGGAAGTTACAGGTGTGCTTAAATTTTTACTGGAAGCTGTTTGAGTGGATTACGGCTCGTTATGAAAAAGCCATTTCATATTAGCTTGAATGCGATCATATGATCTTAAAACCAAAACCATTCTCAGAAGCTAAAACCGGTTTTTCCATTACGAGCCGTTATCTACGAGTTCTTTCAGAAAAAATTTAAGTATACCTGTAGCAATTCAATTTTAAAAAGCTAAACGCTTACGAAAAATGGAACCTTTTGCATATAATCTGACCGAAGCCGAGATGAACATGGAACGCCGCAAGGCCAGAGAACTCCGCAATTCTCAGTGGTGGAAGCGGCGCTGCGCCAGAGGCGTCTGCCACTACTGCGGCCGCCCGACACCCCCCAAAGAACTGACCATGGACCATATTGTGCCCATCTCCCGTGGCGGCCGGAGCACCAAAGGCAACATCGTCGCAGCTTGTAAGGAATGCAACACTGCCAAAAGGCATTTACTTCCCATGGAATGGGAACGGTATTTAAAAGACGCCAAAAAGAACACGAACTTGATGGAATAGAATTTTTCAAACAACCGAATTCATCAAACACCTCCCTGTAAAATTTCTTAAATAAATAATATTCATTAAATGTTGTTTCCTTAAAAAAACCCTTGATTTTTATTGATTCACATAATATGTTGAAATCGTTAGATAAGTATTAACACATTGTGGCATAACACATTGTAACACAAAGCCAATGGCCCCTATCCAAGCTTTCGGAGGGAATTAATTCGTATTCTGACAAAAGAAGGACCTAAGCAGAATGGATAGAACAGATTCCATTCCTCTTGACGAAATACTGCATTATATAACTGCCCCAAAATTTATTTCCTTAATCCAGGATACACATAAATTCATCGGAGGATTTACGCATGAAGCACCGGTACTTTCTTTTTAGTTTTTTTAGTCTGATTTTTGCAGTCACTTTAGTGACATCATCGGCATGGTCCCAGGAAAAACAAGCCGATGCAGGAATCATGAAGCTTAAAAGCAAGGAATTCGGCAGGCACAGTGAACGCCCGGTAATATTTGATCATTATGTACATGAAATCATCATTGGATGCAGAGTCTGCCACCATGATTTCAATGTCTTTACCAACAGGAATGAGGGCAAAGGGAGCAAGTGTTCCGGGTGCCATAAAAAACAGCTGACAAAGGAAATCCCGATCCCCCTTTTGACGGCGTTTCATAAAAAGTGCATCGGGTGTCATGAGAACTATATCAACTGGGGTCGTAAAAGCGGTCCCTTAATGTGTGGATATTGTCACAAATAACAACAAAGCAGGTTGAACTGAAACGTATATTTCAGTGCCGTAAATTTGTTCGTCAATTAGAAGATCATAAATTATTTTTTAACCCAAAATCGGTGTATTCATTATTAGCCCGAATTTCCGGACAGTACAAGATCACGATAACCGTGCGATCCGACTGCCGATATTCCTTCTGGGGTAGAGGTATTGAATGGCTGTTCGACTTCGGGATAAACATTCATTATACGTGTTAAGAAAGGAGGTAATATGGCACTAACACGACGAGAGTTTCTCAAGTGGTCGGGCACTGCGGGGGCCGCAGCAGCCGCCATGTGCCTGGGCTTTGACTTACGGCCGGTAAAATCTTACGCCGCCGAATTAAAGATCCTCCAAGCCCAGGAGACCACCACCATCTGCCCCTATTGCGCAGTCGGCTGTGGCATCATTGTCCACACCAAAAAAACCGGCAAGCTTCTGAACACGGAAGGCGATCCCGACCATCCGATTAACGAAGGGGCCTTGTGTGCCAAGGGAGCCGGTCTCTACCAGATGACGGAAAACAAGAACCGCAAGCGGTTTCCCCTCTACCGTGCACCTGAAAGCGACGAGTGGGAGGAAATCGAATGGGAAGTTGCCATCCAGAAAATTGCGGAAAAAATCAAGGAAACCCGCGATGCAACCTTTACGGAAACGAATGACAAGGGCCAGGTGGTCAATCGGACCACAGGCATCGCCCATGTCGGTTCCGCGGCCCTGGACAACGAGGAGTGCTGGCTGCTCCAGGCAATCATGCGGGCAATGGGTCTGGTTTACATCGAACATCAGGCCCGTATCTGACACAGCGCCACGGTTGCGGCTCTGGCAGAGTCGTTCGGACGCGGCGCAATGACCAATCACTGGATCGATATCCGTAACTCCGATTGCATTTTGATTATGGGATCCAATGCAGCGGAAAACCATCCCATCTCCATGAAGTGGGTGGGCAAGGCCAAAGATAACGGCGCCACCCTCATCAATGTCGACCCCCGGTTCACCCGCACCTCTTCAAAAGCGGATATTTACGCTCCCTTGAGATCGGGTACAGACATCGCATTTCTTGGCGGCATGATGAATTACATCCTTTCCAACAACAAATTTCATCAGGAATATGCAGCCAATTACACCAATGCCGGTTTTATACTCGGTCCCAAATATGATTTCAATGACGGCCTTTTCGCGGGATATGACCCCAAAACCAAGAAATACGACAAGTCGTCCTGGGTGTTTGAAAAGGATGAAAACGGCGTGCCCAAAAGGGATTTAACCCTCAAAGATCCCAGGTGTGTCTTACAGCTCATGAAACAGCATTACTCGCGCTACACACCCAACACCGTATCCGCCATCACCGGAACGTCGGAAGCGGATCTCAAGAAGGTTTATGAAACCTATGCAAAAACCGGTGCTGTGGACAAAACCGGTACCATTATGTACGCCATGGGTTGGACCCAGCATACGGTGGGCGTTCAAAACATCCGCATGATGGCCATGATCCAGCTCATGCTCGGCAACATGGGACGGCCCGGCGGCGGCGTCAACGCTCTCCGCGGCGAATCCAATGTCCAGGGATCCACGGACCACGCCCTGCTGTTCCACATTTGGCCGGGCTATCTGGGCACCCCGGGCGGTTCTCTGGCGACGCTGGCCGACTACAACGCCAAGAACACGCCCAAAACAAGCGATCCCCTTTCCGCCAACTGGTGGCAGAACAAGCCCAAATACATGGCCAGCTTCCTGAAAGCGACGTTCGGGGAAGCCGCCGTCAAGGAAAACGATTTCGGTTATTCCTGGATGCCCAAAACCGACGAAGGCACCTCCTATACGTGGCTGGATATCTTTGATGAAATGTACATGGGCAATATCAAAGGTTTCTTTGCGTGGGGCATGAACCCGGCCTGTTCCGGCGCCAACTCCAATAAGACCCGTAAGGCATTGGCCAAGCTGGACTGGATGGTCAACGTCAACATCTTCGACAACGAAACCGCATCGTTCTGGAAGGGACCGGGAATGGATCCCGGCGAAATCAAAACCGAGGTCTTTTTCCTCCCCTGCTTGACCAGTGTTGAAAAAGAAGGGTCCATTACCAACTCCGGACGCTGGATGCAGTGGCGGTATGCGGCAGCCAAACCGCCGAGGGGCCCGAAGGGCGACGGCGATATCATGATCGAGCTGTTTGAAAAAGTCCGGGAGTTATATGAAAGCGATGGGAAGTTCCCGGAACCCATCAAGAATTTGAGATGGGATTATGTTAAGGACGGCAAATACGAACCCCACGCCGTCGCCAAGCTGATCAACGGTTACTTTGAACAGGATGTAACCATAAAGGATACATCTTACAAAAAGGGATCCCTTGTACCATCGTTTGCCTTTCTGTTGGATGACGGTTCCACCAGCTCCGGCAACTGGCTTTACTGCAATTCTTATACCGAAAAAGGCAACATGGCCGCTCGGAGAGACAAAAAAGATCCTACCGGCATGGGGCTTTATCCGGAATGGGCCTGGTGCTGGCCGGTCAACCGGCGCATTATTTACAACCGGGCATCCGTGGACCTCAACGGCAAGCCCTGGTCGGCCAACAAGAACATCCTTGAATACAAGGACGGCAATTGGGTGGGAGATGTTCCGGACGGAGGCTGGCCGCCCATGGCGGACAAAGAAAAAACCAAGCGTCCGTTCATTATGAAACCGGACGGCGTGGCCTCGATTTTCGGTCCCGGTTTAGCCGACGGTCCCTTTCCCGAACATTACGAACCATTGGAATGCCCGGTCCCCAAGAATCTGATGTCCGGACAGCGCATGAATCCTGTGGCACCGGTTTATGGTACGGAGGCAGACGCGCATTTTTCCTGCGATCCACGATTTCCCTTTGTGGGTACAACCTACCGGGTTACCGAACACTGGCAGACGGGTGCCCTGACCCGCTGGCAGCCCTGGCTGCTGGAAGCACAGCCGCAGCTTTTTGTCGAGATGAGCAACGAGCTGGCGAAGCTCAGAGGGATCAACAACGGGGACATGTGTAAAGTATCCTCGGCTCGCGGAGAGTTAGAGGCCGTGGCCATGGTGACCGGCCGTTTCAGACCCATGACCATTCAAGGACTGACGGTTCATCAAGTGGGGCTCCCCTGGTGTTTCGGATGGGTCTATCCGCCGGACGGCGGCGATTCGGCCAACCTTCTGACACCATCCACCGGTGACCCCAACACTAGAATCCCGGAGACCAAGGCATTTATGGTCAACGTGGAAAAACTCGAAAAAAGGAGGGCGTAAACCATGGCTGGTAAATTTTTTCTCATAGATACGACCCTTTGTACTGCCTGCCGCGGTTGTCAGATCGCCTGCAAGCAATGGAACGAGCTGCCTGCCGATAAAACCAAGCAGTACGGCACGTATCAAAATCCGCTGGATCTGAATGGAAACACGTACCGCCTGGTACGTTTTTCCGAGTATCCATCCGACAAAAATTCCATGGTCTGGTATTTTTTCAGTGACGCATGCCGCCACTGCCTGGCCCCGCCCTGTAAAAAGAAGTCGGATCAGATTATGAAAGACGCCATTATTGTGAACGATTACGGCGCGGTTATTTATACGGAAAAAACCAAAGATCTTGAAAAAGCCTCCAAAGCCATCAAACAGGCGTGCCCCTGGAGCATTCCCAACTGGAGCAAGGATCAAAAGCAGCTGGTCAAGTGCACCATGTGCAACGACCGAGTTGATGCCGGGCTTTTGCCGGCCTGCGTCAAAGCCTGCCCGACCGGAGCGATCACTTTTGGTGAAGAGGCGGATATTAAAAAACAGGCCGATAAACACCTGGCCCTGGCCAAAAAGAAATTCGGCGACAAGGCCCACATTGAAGATGCCAACGATGTTCGCGCGCTGTTTTTGATTGTGGACGATTATATCAAGTATAAACCCATGGAACTGTAAGCGATAAGCAGGGGCTCCGATGATCCGGAGCCCCTGACTTTATAAAGAGATTCGCTTTTTCGAAAAAAAAAGGTGTATCGGTGGCCCAAAGACTTGAAATTATTGCTTCTAAAGTGAAAACCATCAGCGCGCGCAATCCTGCTTATGCCGAGCTTGCCCGGTGGGTGGGAGATCTTTTGGCCGAAACCGTTCGGGATAACAAGCTTGAAGAACTTCAGCTGCTCGATATGAATCCTGAACTGAGACTCGATCAGGGCCACAAACTCGAAGGATGGACACAAGGACGATCTTTTTTGAATCCGGAAAAATTGACTCTGGACTGGGAGACAGTTTTGGCCCTGTACAGACGCCTGGTGGACCTGGTGAAAAAAAGGGAAGATGGACGTCGACAGGCAGAAGGCCTGCTGAAAGCCTTGGAAGAAAAGCGTAACGGAACTCCCGTGGTGATGAAGGCGGCTTTGGCATCCAACTTCGAGGCCATCGAAGCTTCGGCCAAGGTATTTAACATCGACGCCCCGGTGCTGGCATTGCTGCTTCGCTTGTCTTTGCGACCATCCCTTTTAATCATCGCACAAGCCGTTCTCGATCATCTGGATTTAAGCCTCTGGAATTACGGCCACTGCCCGGTTTGCGGTTCCGCGCCCAGGCTGGCCGATCTTTCCGGCGAGGGGGGAAAACGAAGGCTTCACTGCTCATTGTGTGAAACTGCATGGCCCTATCCACGTCTTCGCTGCCCGTTTTGTGAAAATGACAACAAAAAAAAGCTGAGTTATTTGCGGGCGGAAAGCGAGGAAGGCCTCCGAGTGGATCTGTGTGGGCACTGCAACAATTATCTCAAGACCATTGATTTAAGAGAAATCGCAGGGCCCGTTATTCTACCGCTGGATGATGTGGCCACATGGCATTTGGATATCGTCGCCCAGAAAAATCTTAAGAATCAGGAAACCATTAAATCCCGTGTTATTTAAGCCAATATTCTCCAGGTGGAGATGAGATATAAAAACTTCTTTTAATAAAATTCGATAACAGGCAAGGATAAGAATTATGGTAAAGGGAAAATCGTTACGAATAGGCGCCGGAATCTTTGTTACGATTGTCATCTTGTTAATCGGCTTGATGAGCAGTTTTGATGTTACAGCATTGTCAAAAGCCCCGGACGATCCTCAGCAGATTATGTTTAGACCGGATATTATCACGTTTGATAACATGGAGGCTTTTGGAAAACTTGAAAAGACCAAGGCCATATTTTTACATGACCAGCATACCGACGCCCTGGAAAAGAAAGATAAAGACTGTCTGGTTTGCCATAAGACTGAAAACGGACGCATGTCCCAAAAATTTATGCGGCTAAAAGATATCAGTCGAGAAGAATTAACGAAAATTTACTGTGACAACTGTACCAAATGCCATAATGAAATGATTGCTGCCGGAGAACAGGCAGGCCCTGTTAAATGTGACGAGTGTCACAAGGAAAGACCCTTGATCCAATCTTCAAGGGTTCCCATGGGGTTCGACAAATCCCTCCATTTTCGACATTACCGTGCCCAGGAGAACAAATGTGGTCGCTGTCACCATGAATATGACGAGAAAGGCCAGAAGCTGTTCTATGCCGAAGGGAAAGAAGGCACCTGCCGGTATTGTCACAAAGAAAAGCCGGAAATTGACGGTACGGCAAAAGTGATCTCCATGCGGTTCGCCTCCCATCTTGCCTGTGTCGATTGTCATCAACAGACGCAGGCGAAACATATGGATGCAGGTCCGCTTCGGTGCGCAGGATGCCATGATGCCCAGGAGCAACTGAAAATTGAAAAGGTGAAAAATGTCCCGCGCCTGAAGCGGGGACAACCGGATAATGTCATCATCAAAACCGGAGACCCAAAGGGGCGTATCGCCAGGATGGACCAGGTCCCCTTCGGCCATAAGAACCATGAAGAATACAATGACACCTGCCGTGTATGTCACCTTGCAAGTCTGGAGTCGTGTGCAACCTGTCATCCGCTGGCCGGGTCAAATAAAGTTTCAAAAAACGGCACCGGCATTTCACTTGAAACCGCTTTTCATAAACGCGGACATCCAAGCAGCTGTACCGGGTGCCATGAATCCAAACAGCAGGACAAGAACTGTGCCGGGTGCCACGCGTTCATGGATAAAAACCGTCAGAAGGAATCTGCCACATGTCTGAGATGTCACATGGTCCCGTTGCCGGAAAGAACCGGTGAGTTATCGACCTCAAATGCCGCCAGGATGGCTCGTCTGATGCCTCAGTTATGGAAGGAGACCTTCGGACCGATTTATAAGGTAGATGTCCCGAAAACCGTTGTGATCAAAGACCTGGTGGATCAATATGAGGCGGTCGAATACCCGCATGGAAAAGTATTTGATACCATGGTTAAACAATTGGAAGGCAGCAAACTGGCCAGATATTTTCATTACGAGGATACGACGTTATGCCTGGGCTGCCACCACAACACTCCGGCCGCCGGAAAGCCGCCCAGATGCGCTAACTGCCACGACAAGCCGTTTAATGAAAATTATCTTTTCCGTCCGGGGATATTGGCTTCCTTCCACCAGCAGTGCATCGGGTGCCATCAGAAAATGGGTGTTGAAAAATATATAGGCTGTACATCTTGTCATAAAGAAAGGGAAAAAGAATCGTAGTATTGAATTCGACTTCGGAGAACTCGTCATTTACGAGATCACCCGGATGAACACAAACAGCTAATTTCAGCAGATATTGTTGAGGTACTCCACATGTCCATATCCAGAAGAAAGTTTTTAGGGTGGGTCGGTGCAGCAGGCTTGAGCACCACAATCGGCAAATCAGCCGCGGCTGCAACCAACAAGCAATTTACCGGTTATCCTAAAAGTTTTGCAATACTGCACGACATATCGCTGTGCGTGGGATGTCGAAGCTGTGAAGCAGCTTGTAATAAAGTGAATGAGTTGCCCCAGCCGGACAAACCGTTTACGGACCTTTCCGTCCTGGAAACCAAGCGCAGAACCACCACAACAGCGTTTACGGTTGTGAACAAATATGACAATTCAAAAGGTGACCAACGCCCCGTATTTTACAAAAAACAGTGCAACCACTGCCTGGAGCCGGCATGTGCGTCCGCATGTTTTGTAAGAGCGTTTACAAAGACCCCTACGGGTGCGGTAACGTACGATTCTTCCGTGTGTGTAGGATGCCGGTATTGTATGATCGCCTGCCCCTTCGAAATACCCACTTATGAATACGACCAGGCATTCACACCCCGGATTCAAAAATGCACCATGTGTCATCCAAGGGTGGTTGAAGGCCTGTTGCCCGGATGCGTCGAGGCCTGCCCCATGGAAGCCCTGAGTTTCGGAAAACGGGAAGACATGATTAAAATCGCACGGGAACGGTTTAGAAAATATCCGGACCGCTATGTGGAACATATTTACGGCGAATATGAAATGGGCGGAACCAGCTGGCTGTATATTTCCGGAACCCCGTTTAAAGAACTGGAGATGCGTGAAGATCTGGGGATTACCCCTGCGCCTCAATTGACCGCAGGCGCTTTAAGCTCGGTGCCGATCATCGTCGGATTATGGCCTGCGCTTCTTGCCGGAATTTATGCAGTTTCAAAACGCAAAGAAAAAATCGCACAATCAGAGAAAGAACAAGCTTTGGCTTCGGCAAAAGAAAGACCTGATGAATCTGAAATCGAGGAGGAATCCTGATGGCCCAAGTAACAACTGCAGAGCGAAAATCAATTTTCAGCCTCTTTAACCTCATCGCCTTGATTGTCTTAGGCGTCGGTGTTTATCTCACCTATTTACGATTTACTGGGGGATTGGCTGCCGTTACCAATCTTTCCGATTACAATCCCTGGGGACTATGGATTAGCTTTGACCTGCTTTGCGGTGTTGCCCTGGCAGCCGGAGGGTATGTCACATCTTCAGCAGTTTACCTCTTTGGAATGAAAAAATATCATTCTGCGGTGCGTCCTGCCATTCTCACCGGCTTTTTGGGATATGCGCTTGTGTTTCTTGCCATTAATTATGACGTGGGTCGGCCGTGGCGTCTTCCCTACCCCCTGCTCGTCCAGCAGGGAACCACATCCGTTCTCTTTGAAGTGGGTCTCTGTGTGGCCACATACCTCACGATCCTTTTTATCGAATTCTCCCCGGCGGCAATGGAATGGCTGGGATTAAAAAGAGCCCGAAACCTTGTGGTTAAGCTGACCATCCTTCTGACCATATTCGGCGTTGTGCTGTCCACTATGCACCAGTCCTCTCTGGGCGCCCTATTTTTGATCGTACCCTCAAAACTGCACCCATTGTGGTATTCGCCCTATATACCCATTTACTTTTTTGTCACCAGCATTATCGCAGGGCTTTCCATGGTCATTTTCGAAAGCACCCTTTCCCACCGATTTTTTGCTCACAAAATGGATGAAACTCACCACAAAGAAGCAAACGGTGTAACCTTGGGATTTGGCAAAGCCGCATCCTATGTTCTGGCGGGCTATTTCGCCATTAAGGTAATGGGCATATCCGCCGATAATCACTGGCATTATCTTACAACCGGATATGGAATCTGGTATCTCGTGGAGCTTTTGGGGTTTGTAGCGCTGCCAAGCCTTCTTTATGCGTTCGGGGTTCGGACAAAAAGCCTGACTCTGATAAAATTCACATCCATTTTGGCGGTACTGGGGGTTATCCTCAACAGATTTAATATCTGCCTTGTTGCTTTTAACTGGCACCTCCCCTCCAGCGAACGATATTTTCCACACTGGATGGAAATCGGAATTTCGGTTTTTATCGTTATGATCGGTTTGGTTCTTTACAGATTTATCGTAACCAGGATGCCCATTTTATATGAACATCCGGATTACAAGGATGCGCACTAATCTTTAATGCTGCATAAATAACAGGTTTGGTGTGTATGCAGCATTAGTGTTAAGAAAGGCTTGGATGATGGACAACGTTTATTATACGCTTCAAGATTTTATGACACACACGGAATCTGTCACGTATTTGCTGGTAATCGCAACACTGATCGGAATGACGCTGTTCTGGTTGTTTCTGACCGGTAAAGACGAAGATTAGTAAAGAATCCGGGCCCGTCTTGGATCCCCGCATTGCAGGGAAGGACCCGGCTTTGATATGACCCCTGGAAGGGGCCGTTTACCTTATAGTCAGCAAGTTAAAAGTGTCTATGGCTGGCTAACCGGCACACCCTTTTTTAAACTCTATTTCACTTCAAACGCTTCCAGCAATTCTTCAGTCAGAGCTTTAACGCTCTGGCTCCCGCAATAAGGTTGACAACAGGACAGCAGCCTCGTATCAATATCGACAGGTACCGGATTGATCCGTCAATTTTTTCTAAGAGGAATCTTTCATATGCGCATTCTCACGAGACCCGACTTTGACGGCGTTGTATGCGCAGCGCTGCTTTATGAAGCGGAACATGTAACAGAACCCGTAAAATGGGTTGAACCCAATGACCTGCAAAGGGGCCTGGTGAATGTTCAACAAGGCGATATCATTGCAAACCTTCCGTATGATGATCGTTGCACGCTCTGGTTTGACCATCACCATACCAACAAAATCGACAAGCCGTTTGAAGGTGCATTCAAGATTGTTCCTTCGGCCGCCCACGTTATTTTTAATTATTACAAAGACAGATTCACACGCGATTACAGTGAATTAATTGCGGCAGCAGACAAAATCGATTCCGCAGACCTGTCTCTGGATGAAGTCCTTTACCCCGAAAAGCATGGTGTTGTATTGCTCTCCATGACGGTTTTGGGACGTGACGAATATGACGAAAACTATTGGAACCTCCTTGTTCATCTGTTTCGAAAATTCGAAATCGATGAGGTCCTCAAGCATCCGCAAGTGAAAGCACGGTGTGATGCAGCCATTGAGAAGAATAAAATCTATAAAGAAATTTTAAAAAAACATACAACACTCAACGGACACGTATCGATTACGGATTTTCGTGCATTCGCCAAGATGCCCACCGGCAATCGTTTTTTGGTCTACTCACTGTTCCCCGAAGCGGTGGTGAGTGTTAAAATTCGTTATGATGATGAAAATAAAAAAAGGATCGCCGTGAGCGTTGGGCACAGCATTTTTAATCGAAACTGCAAGGTGAATGTCGGCGTGATGCTTTCGGCGTTTGAAGGGGGCGGGCATCGGGCTGCTGCCTCGTGTCGGTTCAACGCCGAAAAGGCAGATGATTACATCCCTAAAATCATCGATATATTATTGAAAAATGAAGATAATGAAGGTTGACCAACAATTTTTAATTTTATGTAAATGTGCAGCACGTTAGCCTTCTGAAAATACTACCGCTTCAGGTATAATTAAATTTTTTACTGAAAGAACTCGTGAATAAGGGCTCGTAATGAAAGAACCTTCATGAGCTATTTAATAATCGTACTTGTTTAAAGAGGAAGTTTATCCATAACGTTAAATCGTATAGGGTTCTTTCAAAACGATCCCTAATTCTCTCAGACAGCTTCCAGCCAAAAATTTAATCATACCTGAAGCTCCCTTGAGCCAGATCTTTAAGGTGTGAGATTGTTTCCCACGAAAAGGGTTTTTTTTGGCAGGGCAATATGGCGTTGTTCGTAAACACGGGGTCAGATTCAAGATCATAGCGTGAGGAAGCAACAGCCCTTGGCCACAGCATGGTGTGCGGAATCGGCGTGTAATAGGCCAAGACTGGTGTTACGTTGTTTTGCCGGACGATCTCGATTGAATCCTCGACGGAGTTCATGTCTTGTCCAGGCAGACCTGCCAGCAGATATGCGCCGATCATGTTCTTATCAAAACCCGCTTCTTTCAACCATGTCACTGCCTGTATAAATTCTTCGGCGGTTACCTTCGCATCCAATTCTGATCTTGTATCAAACGCCGCAGTTTCAAGACCCAGACGGAGTGTCTTGAAACCGGCCCGAAACATCAATTGGGCCGTTTGCCTTGAAATCCCCCGAATATGAACCGCGTTGGGTGTATGAAAGCGGATGTTGAGATCTGAATGAACAACCGCTTCGAGCATAGGGATGGCATGCTTTTCTGTATCCACAAGGAGAGCGTCGTCGTAAAATATAAAATCTTCTACCCTATATTTTTCATGCCAGTATCTTATTTCATTTAAAACCGAATCCGGGCTTCGCACAATTCTTTTTGGGTTTAAAAAATGTGCCGCACAGTATTTACAGGAAAAGGGGCAACCCTGGGACGTCATCAGCGGCACATAGGGCATCTTTGTCTGAAGCTCGAATGCCGGATATGGGTAGGTATCAAAATTTTCAGGGTCAAATTTCGATGCAACCGAAAACCCGGTTTGATCACCAACCAGTTCGAGAATATATTTCTCTCCGGATCCTGTTTCAACCCGATCAGCACCGGAATGGTTTTTTGCATGTTCATGGCAGAGACTGGCATATATCCCCCCCAACACAACAGCCACGTCCGGGAATACACCTCTTACAACCTTGATGGTCTCCTGTACACCCGGATACCAGTAAGTCATCATGGAAGTAATGAGTACAAGGTCAGGCTTTTCGGCGGAAAGAAGGTCTTTTTCAAACCATTCTTTACGAATCCCATATCTTGAGAAATTACGTGGTATATCCTCCATCCCGTCAGGTTTTGGAATCCGGATTTTAAGATACGGTCCCCTGCCGAATCGAGCATAAGGATCTGTTTGGGGTGCCGCGGGGTGAAAACGATCCAGGCAGTCCATGTATGTGACCCTGAATCCATGATACCGAAGTATGGAGGCCAACGTGAGAAGACCTATCGGTTTGGCCCAGAAGTCATAGGCAGCAAAATCATGTATCCATGGATTGATCAGAAGGATATGCGGAGTGTCAATTTTAAAGGCGCTTCGTGTATGATTAATCGTCATCATCCGTTGGGAAATATTCCATAGAGGTCTTTTTAAGTTCTTCGCGGCTAAAAAGAAGGGTATAGTTATCGATGGACGTTTCTATAGAAATACTGCGAGCAATTTCCCGGCAGGATGCCTCATCTTTTGCATGGATCATGGTGTACAGATTATACGGCCAATCGTTATGGGGATTTCTCCGGTAGCAGTGGGAAACCTCTCGAAAAGCTGCCATTCTTTCACCCACTGAATCGATATCCGCTTCATCCACCTGCCATGCCACCATGGCATTGGCTTCATATCCCGATTTTTGATGGCGAAGGGTTGCCCCAAAACGTCTGATGACCCCTTCATCATGAAGTTTTTCAAGTCTTTCAAGAAGCAATTCTTCAGAAATACCCAGATGTTCGGCAATTTCCAGATACGGCCGCTCGGTAATTGGAATATCTCCCTGGATTGAGGCGATGATTTTCTTGTCCAGTTCGGTCAACATAGGGCGATTTAACGGGTTGGGTCGAAAAATGTCAAGATTTTTTCTTTTCAGGAAACAGGTTGAGTATCTCTTTTTCAGAAGCCCCGCAAATTCCCCGTTCAGTGATAAAACCGGTCACCAATCTGGCAGGCGTAACGTCAAAAGCGAAGTTCCCGGCTGGGCTGAATTCGGGAGTAATCAAAACATGCTGGGTCGTCCCCTGATTCATTCCCTGGACATATCGCACCTCATCCGGATCGCGCGTCTCTATGGGGATTTCTTTTATGCCGTCTCTAAGCGTCCAATCGAAGGTACTGGAAGGAAGGGCGACATAAAAAGGGAGGTTATTGTCCCGCGCTGCAAGCGCTTTTAGATAGGTCCCGATTTTATTGGCAACATCTCCGGTGTAAGTGGTCCTGTCGGTGCCGACAATCACCATATCCACCATGCCGTGCTGCATGAGATGGCCGCCGGCATTGTCGGTGATCACCGTGTGGTTAATGCCGTGCTTGCCCAGTTCCCAGGCCGTCAGTCTTGCACCCTGGTTGAGCGGTCTGGTTTCATCGACCCATACATGGATATCGATGCCATGATCAAATGCTGCATACATCGGCGCCGTAGCCGTTCCGTATTCGATGCAGGCCAGCCACCCGGCATTGCAATGGGTCAGCAAGTGGACTGTTTTGCCATTTTTGCTGCGGCTGATTTCATTAATCAGGACCAAACCATGCTCACCGATTTTTCGGCAGTTTTCAGCCTCTGCTTCTGCAATTTTTTCAGCTTCTTTTCGTGCGGTTTCGACCTTATCCGGAGCACCCGATACCCTGAACACCGCTGATGAAACCTTATCCACAGCCCAGGCAAGATTTACCGCGGTGGGTCTGGCCGATTTCAACCTGCTGCATTCCGCCTCCAGGTAACCGTCATCGATGGTTTTAGTCGGCGAGTTCAATGTCGCAAGATACACGCCGTATGCACCTGTAACCCCGATTAGCGGGGCACCTCTGACATACATTTTTTTTACGGCCGTGATGACATCGCCAACGGTTTTAAGATCCGAGATGACAAATTCATGGGGGAGCAGCCGCTGATCGATGATCTTTACCGTTTTAGACTCTTTATCCAACCAAATGGGGCGCATATCTTTTCCGTCCACTTTCATCATACAACCTCTGTTTAATATGAAGTAATTTTAATGCGTTGCAAAAAGGGTGTAATACGCTCGCAAGAATCTGGTACCATATTATGCGAATATCACAGTATCATATTGATTTAAAGTCGATATTAAGACTGTTCTTTTAATGGTAACATAAATCTAATCGCCGCGATAGTTACGTGAAATATTTCCTTGACTTTCTTTATACAGGTCTTACAGTTTTTTGTAAGATATTGTTGATTGAAAACAGTGTTACTCTTAAACCATTTTGAATGATAACATATAAAAGGTTGATCAATGAGGTGACCTTATGAAAAATACATGCATCCTTGAACGGATATCAAAAGCGGGTATCGGAGCTTTTTTCTTTTTCGTCGCATTGGGTTTTCTGTTGAGCGGCATCACTGTTCTTCCACTCTTCGGATTCCTGGTTGCCATACCGGCATTTCTTGCTTCGATATATTTCTTTTCCGTCCGTCTGAATAAAAGCTGTGAGATTGAAGTTGAGTAAAGGTATTTCCGCCTTGACCGGATATAAATAACCTGATGAAAACCATTGGTAAAACGAATAATGATGAGTGATTGGATTCCTTTTGAAGACGCAATATATCTGGTAAAACAGGCATTTTTAGTAGCAGGTGATAATACCGCTGCATCACTCGAAAGAACATCCATCGAGGTTTATACCGGCAGGGATGGTAAAAAGCGGTTGAAAGGCAGTGGCCTTGTTCAAAACATGCTGCTCGTAGAACTGTTGGAAGAAAGTGATGATGTGGATTTAATACTCGATTTGGGTGAAAACTTCAAGTACATCATGAAAACACCAAATATTTCCGGCGGAAAAGTCTTTTCACCCAATACAAAATCTTTTATTCAGTTTGATCCCACTGCCCCCTGGAACCCTATTTCAGAATCAGAATATAAGAAACTGAGGTCCGGTCTGAAACTGTTATAGCCGTCATCATCCCAGGCGCTGCCGCCTGCACAACGAAGGCGTAATAAATGTGCGCCTTCGTATGATGGCCCCTACGTCTTTTCTGAATCCATGTGCCTGCCCTTTTGATGAACCTCAACGGTCACATGAACCAGGTTGAGTTCCGATGGAATTAAACGTTTGTAGTATCCCGGCGACCTGGGATCGAGAGTGACAACCGTAAAAACAACGGAATAGATATTCGGTCCAACCGACCAAAGGTGCAAGTCAGAAATCCGGTTTTTGCCATCTTTTTCGATACTATTTTTAATTATTGTCCTGATTTTTTCGGGCCCTTGTCTGTCCAGCAAAATACCACTTGTATCTCGTACCAGTCCAATAGACCATCGGAACACCAAAATTGCACCCACAATTCCCATGAGGGGATCCATCCAGATGAGACCGAAGTATTTGGCTGTCAAGAGCGCAAAGATCGCCAAAAGTGAGGTGAGGGCATCGGCCATAACGTGAAGATAAGCGGATTTAAGATTGTGGTCTTGGTAGTGATGGTGGTTGGGGTGGTCATCGAGATCCTGGTATTGAAGGCTCCGCTGGTAATCCAGAATAAACACGGAAGCGCCATTGACAATCAACCCGATAACTGCCACGAAGATCGCCTGGTTGAACGCGATCTTGACAGGATCGATGAATCGATCAACGCTTTCCCACGCCATTATCAGCGCAAAAATTGAAAGCAGGATCGCTCCGGTGAAGCCCCCCAGCGCGTTGACCTTTCCGGTTCCGAAGGTATATCGGTCGTCAAGGGAATGGCGCCGGGCATAAATATAGGCAAAAACGTTGATACTGAGAGCAGCCGCATGCGAAGCCATGTGCAGGCCGTCTGCCAATAATGCCATTGAGCCAAAGAGGATGCCGGTTGTAATCTCGACAACCATCATGATCCCTGTAATGACGATAACAATGATGGTGCGAACCTCTCCCGGGCGTTTTTGATCTTGACCGAACGTATGGCTGTGATGCCACGAAGGATGGTTATGGTGTTGCATCTTTTGGTTCAATTGCCGTGCCCGCCTGATTTTCTTCCCTTTTTTTTGAATCATCTCCAAATTAGTTGGTGATCCCTGAAGGATCCAGGGGATAAACCGAACTTCTTAACACCTTTACATCATTGAGAAATGAGCGGAATGGATCCTCTTTTTTTAAAAGCGTGTACTGTCTGAGGGGTTTAGGGATCGTTGGAAAGAACAGCGGCTCGCCGAAACATTTCGACAGAAAGACAGTGTTTGTTTTAATTCGAACCCATTGTTATTATTTTTAATCCTGTTCTTTCTTTACGATCCTTTAGCCACGAGTTTACACGGTTTGAAAAAAAGCATGATCCATGGAGCGATTTTATAAACAAAAACAACCTCTTTAATTCAAGGACGTCTCACAAATTGACTTTTATGCCTTTTTCTCTGAGATACTCCTTTACCTGTCGAATACCCAAAATACGGTAGTGAAACACCGAGGCAGCGAGTAGAATCTGAGCCCCGCCCTGTACAACCCCCTCATAAAAATGCTCCAGATTGCCTGCCCCGCCTGAAGCGATGACCGGTAAGTCCACTGCATCTGAAACGGCTCTGGTGAATTCCAAATCATATCCGGCTTGCGTGCCGTCTCCATCCATGCTGGTTGGCAGGATTGCACCTGCTCCGAGTTCCTGGCATTGCTTCGCCCAGACTATGGCATCTTGACCCACTGGTTTCGTACCCCCGGAGACAACCAGTTCAAATCCTGAAGGCATCTTTTTGTTCCTTTTGGCATCGATGGCCACGGTCACTTTGTCAGCACCAAACTTTGCGGTTGCCCGTCTCACCAAATCCGGGTCTTTGACGGCAGCACTGTTCATGGAAACTTTGTCGGCACCTGCTTCGAGAATCATTCTGATATCTTCCAAAGTAGAAATACCACCGCCGACGGTTAAGGGTATGTCGATCACTGCGGAGACATTCTTGACCCACTCGAGTCTCGTTTTTCGGTTTTCCAAGGTAGCCGCAATATCCAACATGGCCAGTTCATCGGCACCTTCCTTTTGATAAAAATCTGCATTTTCAACAGGATCACCTGCATCTTTCAGATCAACGAAATGGATCCCTTTTACGACTCGCCCCTCTTTCATGTCCAAACACGGCATGATCTTTACAATCCCCATAATGCCTCCTTTCCAGATTCTGTAATGGTGCCTTCTCTACTGTCTATCATAAGGCAGGTTATCGTCTATTTTGAAGTCCGACATCGTTTCGCTTTGAAACAAAGTGCTTTTAATGCTAAATGATTGCCCGAGCCTATCATTTCAAATCTTAAATTGTATCTCCTTCAACGTGTGCAACCAGTCTAAATTTATAGCAGGATTCGAATCAAAATCAACATATTTTGAACCAGGCGACACTCCTAATTTACATAAAATATCATTAAATCATGTCGTTTATATTTGATTATGATTTTTTCAGATCAGACATTCGCCGAATTTATGGTGCGAAACTGAAATAAAAGAGAAAAGAGTTGAAAATAAAGGAAATAAAATCGTAGATTCAATTGACATTAAATCCAGGCGATGTTTATGATCTTATTGCCATTTGTGGAAACATATGGCCATGGATTGCCTTCATCGAAATCTACTTGAATACGACCGATCCACGTAACATCCGAATGGCGTCCATAGAGGCCGAAAATTTTCGGATAAGCAACAATGACTGACATTCTTCTCATACAGCCGCCGGTGAGGGATTTTTATCTTACTGTAAAGAGAACGATTCCTTACGGGCTCGCATGTATCGCTTCAGTTCTTCTTGAAGAGGGATTCTCGGTGCAAATCTTTGACGGGCTTGCCACTTCCAAATCCCGAATCATCGATCTTCCGAAGGAAATGAATTATCTCCGAGAATATTACCCAAAGCCGGATCGATCTCCTTATGGGATGTTTCATCATTATCGACATTTTGGCTACAGTTTCGAATATATCGGTAAAATTGCCAGGGATTCCGGAGCATTTCTGGTTGGAATTTCCGCCCTGTTTACGCCCTATGTTGAAGTTGCTTTATGCGTTGCAGCATCCGTCAAAAAATTTCACCCTGAATGCCGAATCGTGCTGGGCGGTCATCACCCCACCTCCCTTTCCATCAGTGTTATGGAGAATAAAGCGGTTGATTTTGTTTTGCGGGGAGAAGGCGAGGTATCCATGCCGCGACTTGCAAGGGCGATCAAAACAGGAACCGGTTATGCTTCCATACCGGGAATTGCTTTCCGCAAAGACGACGGATCCCTTCAAATCAATGACCCTGCCGTAATGATTAAGCCGGATCATGTTCCTTTGCCAGCGACTCATCTGATAAAGCAAAAATTTTACAAGCGTGGCGCCAAAGGGAGCACCGTGATCACCGCCAGCCGGGGATGCCCCCTCAAATGCACATACTGTGCCGTGGGTGCATCATCCTATTTGCCCTACCGCCGAAGAAATGTAGCATCCGTGATTAAAGAAATCAAAATGGCTGTAACCCGATTTAACGCCGGGTTTATCGAATTTGAAGATGAAAATCTTTCCCTGGACAAAAAATGGTTCCTTCACCTTCTGGATGAAATAAAAACCCGTTTTAACGGCTTCGATCTGGAACTCAGAGCCATGAACGGGCTTCTTCCGACTTCCTTGGATGAGGCGCTGGTGTGTGCCATGCAAGCAGCCGGTTTTAAAACCCTGAACTTATCATTGGGCTCGACATCCGAGGCACAGCTCAGGCGGTTCAACAGATCCGATATTAGAGACGCTTTTGACAACGTGCTTAACCTTGCGGAAAAATATGGCCTTAACGCGGTGGGGTATGTGATTGTAGGGGCCCCCTTTCAAAGTGCAGAGGATTCCTTGTCGGACCTGATCTTTCTCGCTCAAAGAAGGGTGCTTTCCGGCGTATCCGTTTTCTACCCGGCTCCCGGAAGCAAGGACTTTGAGCTGTGCTCGCGACTTAATATTCTTCCAGAGACATTTTCTCTTATGCGCTCCAGCGCTTTGCCTTTATCACACATTACCACCCGGACAGAATCGATTACCCTTCTCAGGTTGGGAAGAATCCTTAATTTTATAAAATACCTGAAAGATAAAGGCGTCAACATTTCCGACACTTCATTGAAAAACAGGCGGATGGGAAATCAGGATAACCGGATGGAAACCGGATTAAGGCTTCTTCAAATGTTTTTAAATGATGGAAAGATCAGGGGGATAACACCCGAAGGGGATGTTTTTGAACACAGGATTTCATTCGAACTTTCCAAAAAATTCATCCAACGGCTGAAAGTGATACACATCCGGGGAACGGTTTCATCGCCATGATCTCGAAAATAGAGTGATCGTATGACTGTTTTCTTTATACAAGCAAAAAATCGAGGGTGACCCGAAAATAAAAACTCCCCGACCCCTTAAATAAATGGCTTGCATTTACGAACATAATCTTTTAATAATGTGTTTATCGGACGAGTTTATTATCTTAAACTTTATAAAGGAGGAAGAATTATGAAACATGCTGCAATTTTACTGAGTATAGTCTGCCTTCTGGTTTTTGTTGCGTGTGGGCAAGGCGAAAAAGCTGAAAAAGCTGCCGTCAGTGAACCTGAAAAAGCTGCCGAGATGGTACAAGAGCAGGCCGAAGAAACTGCTGAGGCGGTAAAAGAACAGGCCGAGGAAACTGCAGCGGCGGCGGGAGAAAAAGCCGAGGAAGCTGCTGAGGCGGTGGAAGAAAAAGCCGAGGAAACTGCTGAGGCGTTGGAAGAAACGGCCGAGGAAACTGCTGAAACGGCAAAAAAGAAGATGGAGTGATGTAGTTACCTGCCGTTTCGTTCTGTCAAAGAAAATGGCGCTTTAAAATGTGTGTGGTTCATAGACATCCTGGCTTGTCCTGAAATGGAGAGGATGTCTATGAACCTGAAAATCTTATATTTGATAATTGTTAAATCATCTCCGCCTAGCGACATCTGAACTGAGTTCAAAAGACATATTCCGCTGGTTATGTTTGCTACGGGTTCATTTAATGAAAGAACAACAGTAGTCCGCAAGCGTATGAACCTTAAGGCTGAATGTAGAATTGGCAGGCACTTCAAAGGCCTCCCCGCCTTTAACCCTTATCCATTCACCCTTGTCTGCCAGCAACACTTCAAGATCACCCCTTATAATCTCCATGATCTCTTTGTCACCGGTGTTGAATTCGTACTTCCTTGGAAGATTTTTTAGCCCTCGGATTTTTAGATAATCGGACCACTTTGTTTCAATTTTTCTGATGTTTCAACCAAAGATTTAAATAATCTCTGCTGAATTTTTATGTGGGGCAAATATTCGGGATGCCATTGAACGCCTATCATAAACGGATGTTTTGTATGTTCTATTGCCTGTATAATTTTATTATTTTCCAGAGCGGTAATTATAAGATCCGAGCCTAATTTTTTAACAGCTTGATTGTGCAGTGAATTAACCAAACATGCATCAACATTAAATATTTCTCTGAGTCTGCTGTTTTCCGTCAAATACACTTGCTTCCGAGGAAGAATAGTCCTGATATGCGGCGTTTCTGTATAAAAAATGCGGATATTTTGATGAAGTGTCCCCCCCAATGCGACATTAATTAATTGCGCTCCCCGACATATACCCAGGACCGGCAGTTGGGTTTCAAGCGCATAAAGACACAGATTTTTTTCCAAATGATCACGAACGACATCTTTTTGCAGCTCAGCCGTTTTTACGCTGAAAAGCACGCGAAGCAAAAACAAAATCGTCCCCCACAGCCTGGCTTTGAGGCTCTTTTCTCTCGGCGAATCCTTTATTATCAGAAGTTCTTCACCATAATTTTTCGGAAAAATATCACTGCCGCCGCCAAGGACCAGACCATCTAACTGACTCATGTCAATATCTGTCCCATCCGTTATCCGGACGGGCTTCGCACCTGCCCGTTTAAGCGCCAGCCAAGTCATAATCCAGGCGAACACACCGCCTTTCTTCGGGCCGGTAACAAAAATTACCGGGCGTTTATTCATGGGCGGTGGTCGGGTGTTTTTATATTGTGGTTTAAGAATTTTTTCACGGTATCGATCCATTTGTTTTTTCGAATCATTAAAAACTCTTGGGTATTTCCGTTCCAAAGATGAATCAGTTCGGCACGCAAACCGTTGTCTGAAGCGATACACTCTACATACCACCAGCGGTTCCATTCATCGGCAACGGACCATTTCTTGTCGCCAACTCGACAATCCGGCAAACGATAATGAAATGCCGGTCGGCTGTTGACCAGTGACCGTTCATCTTTTTGAACACCGGCCAGTACCCTGTCATTGTCAATCTCACACAGTACAGGCAGCATATCCAGCGCTCGATTTCGAGTCGGATTGAAATCAAGATAATCATCAATGAATGTTTCAACCGCTGGTTCGTATTCAGTGTCAAGGACTTTTTCAACATACGAATCCGGGAACGGATCTATAAAATTTGTAAAAAAACGTCTGGAAAAGTCTATCTCAGAATCTTCTATGATCCAGTCGGTCAGCAGTAAAAAAGCTTGCGTATAAGCAACAAGTGTCTTTTTATCCAAGTCAGGAACCGAAGGATTCATGTGCAGACCGAAAGCATAAAAAATTGAATCCTGCGTACCTTTGGCTTTGAGAAGGTTCAATACATTTACAATCTCATTTAACTTTGGAAATTCCCGAAAATTCAGAGGTTCCGTCACTATCTCGCAGGGAATCAGAAAACTGCACAACCTGTCAATACCCTGCTCAATTTCACGGACGATCGTATCGGGATCGAAGTCAACATTCATTTTGATCAAGGCATCCCTATATTTAACGGATTTCAATAGCTCGGCATCTCTTTCTATTTTCAAATTGCCGACAGAAGAATTAATAATTTTAAAATAAAACGGATTGTTTTCCTGTATATTACCTCCCATGCTATTTTGAAGCGCTTCAGCCGTTTCCCTGACTGTCAGGTTTCCAAACTCAAGTTCAAAACCAACCCTTCGGGGTTTTCCTGTGCTATTTTTAAAAAGTACGGGTTCCCAATAGTTTTTCATAGTGTTATCAATAACCTAACTCAATTGAGCGAAGTCGAGGGTGACCGGGAGTCAACCCACGTGTGGGGGACGTTTTTAAAATATAACTTCCTTGTTCGATTAGAACATATTGATTGCCCTTGGCAATATTTTCACCACGAATCATCGATCGGCTTACAGCCGGTAAAGATATGCTCTATTTTTCGCAATTCAACACCAATCAAAATGATTTTGGCTGAGTCGGGTCGCCGGGGCTAAGCTCGCGTTACCTTCTCCAACAGCTTCCGCCAACCAGGGTCTTCAAGCTGCCGCCGCCTTTGGCCCTGACATCGGCGACAACCGCTTCCATCTCCGCCAAGGTCGTGCTCAGCAGGGCGGAGATGGCAACAATATGCGCCTGATATTTTTTAGCAGCAGCCAGGAACTTGCCCTTACTGACGTCCACACCCAAATCTATGACTCTGTATCCGGCACACTCCAGCATCATGGCCACCAGGTTCTTGCCGATGTCGTGAATGTCGCCCTTGACAGTGCCAATGACGATGGAACCTTTAGCCTTGATGTCTGACCTTTCCAAATAAGGCCTGAGAACTTCAAGGCCGGCGTGCATGGCCTCGGCCGCCATGAGCATCTCCGGCACAAAAAAAACACCCGCACTAAATCGTCTACCGACCTCATCCATAGCGGCAATTAGAGCCTGGTCCAGTATCGCCAGTGCGTCCGCGCCCTGATCCAGATGGGCTCGTACCAGTTGGGCGGTCTTTTCCTGATCGAAATCAAGGACCGCATCGATTATGACGCTGGTTTCCATGAATGCCGTAATATTGGGTTAAGGTCACTCATCCTTGTCGATATCCCTTTTTTATCCTCCTGAACTTTAGAAAATTGAATCTTTTTTGGCGCATTTAGATATCTATCAATTTTGTTAAATTTACCTAACATAGTTTATTCTGTATAAATCTTCAAGTTCCGAAGGTAAATTACAGAGGTTGAGGCTGCCCTTTAAGTGAACTAAGCCCCTTGGTGAGTTCCAGCAGGACCCCTAAGCCTTCCTTAACTTCTTTATTGCCGCAGGCCCAAAGCATACTGAAAGGTCCTACACTTTGTGCTCGGGAAAGATCCACTCTGGAGGGAATTTCGGCAGTCCTGTCCAAAATTTCTAATGCCTCAGGCGTGGTCAGTTTTTTTACAACCCCAAGTAGTTTTACCACCCCGTCTCCGATCTGCTCCATATCTTCAGTTGTATACGTCCCGGCGATCTTTTTCATTACACCCAATAAACTGGTTAAAAGATTAAAAACGCCTTTTTGTTCCAGATCATCAAAATATAGGATTACCTGCGGGACGGTGCTTTTAAACAACGGCTCGGCGATCAAGACAAAATCTATGATGTTTTTTAACTGGTCAAGGCTAAACGTCAGATTACGGACATTTCTCAATGCCTTTTTAATCAGAAAAAACAAGTCTTCCAACTGAAAATCAGCCTCGATGTCTGCAAGCTCAATAATGAGGGCCTTTACTGCTTCATTAACTCTTGGGGCCAGATCTTCCCTAAGTTCTTGGAGGGATCTGGCAGAAGCTGCAACCGGAGCTATCTCATGCTTTAGTTGATCAAGCCGATCCAGAATAATTTCTTCATTTTTCATTATTGTTACCTCCCGTTATGCAACTTTCCGTAATTTCCCGGCAATGTTCATTTGTGGCTCCAGTGGCAAATCGAGACCTTTCATCATAAGATTCCAATAAACCCATCTGAACATCATTTTACCCCAGTGATTGCTCAGACTCTCCTGAAGCAGAGAAAAAGGTCCCATTCCCGGAAAAGGAAACTTTCCGGGCAACGGCTCAACATTGTAATTAAAATCTAAAAGAATAGCTTTTTCAAAACCGGAAGCCAGAAAGCAGGTAGCGTGTCCGTCAAATGTGGGTTTGGGTTGGTATCCGTCGATTTCCCTGATCAGGTTTTCTACCAGCGTATAGGACTGGTAATGGGCCACGGAACCGGCCTTTGATGTGGGCACATTGGTTGTGTCTCCGACAACATAGACCCGATCCAGATTTTCGGCCTTCAGGGTATGGTTATCCGTGGGGACAAAACCCACGGCATCTGAAGTTCCGGAATCAATAAGTGCCTTGTCTCCCACGTTAGGTGGTATTGCCACCAGAAGATCGTACCCAATCTTCTCACCTTTGCCGGATTCAATGGTTTTTTCATTGGCGTTTACATGAACCAGGTCAAAATAAGGTGTAACCTTAATATTCTTTTTCGCGGCAAACTGGGAAAGAATCTTGGCGGCCACCGGCTTGGTAAACACATTATCCAGCGGTGTTACAAATTCAATTTCCACCTTATCCCTGACGCCGTTCACTGTAAAAAACCAGTCGGCCATAAAAACGAATTCCAACGGCGCAATAGGGCATTTGTATGGGAATTCAGCGATGTTTAAAACTATCCTGCCCGAATCGAAATACTTCAGCTTTTTGTAAAGTTCAAGGGAGCCTTCCAGGGTGTAAAAATCGAAAATATCTTTTTGCCATCCGTCCATCATGCCGTCAATCTCTGCCGGTGCAATATCGCAACCCGTGGCAATCACCAGCCAGTCATAATCATACAAATCACCTCTTTCAGTCTCCACACGTCTCTCTTTCGTGTTGATCATAACGACATTGTCATGAACAAACTCGACGCCTTTTGGAATGAATTCTTTTTTGGGTTTTACCACATCATTTTCCGAATAGACACCGAACGGTATAAACAAATAACCGGCTTGATAATGATGCTGTTCTTTTTTGTCGATAATTGTAATATCCCATTCGGACTCGAGCAGCTTTTCTCGAAGCATATTGGCGACGATCGTACCTCCTGCACCAGACCCTAAAATCAATATTTTCCTCATGGTCCTGTCCTCCTTGGTTGTTGGTTAACATAAATGTGAATGTCTCTGCATTTTATTTATCTGTATATCACTCAAAGGAAAGATTCATTGACTTAAGTCAAAAATCCCTTTCCCCAACAGAAAAAACAGGGTTCTACAAGGGCTGATCGTTCAGGTCTCTATCTATTTGGGGGGATTTTTTTCGGATTTTTTGTATTATCCTCAGCATTTTGGAGAATCAGGTGGAATACAGTCTTTTTCCTGAATTGATATGTAAACCTAAATTGAACGACTGTTCCCTCTGATTCTCACAGGCAAGGCAAGTTCGTCCGGAAACCATAGAATCTTATAATTTAAGGGGCGCAAGTCATGCATGGATTAATTAAATCGTAACAATTTTTACTCGCTTTCTTCATCCCCAAAACAACCTTATTTTTTTAGGCGATGGATGTTGAATAGTCTTCAACTTTGACAATGTTTCATTACCATAATATATATTTAAATTTTTAACATAGCCAAAGGGTGAATTAGATTTCTGATTACAGAAAGCAGTTACGGGAAAAACTGGAGGGACTGTCAAGAACATGGCAATCAAAAGGGTTGCCTTCCAGGTCAGGGCTTGAAAAAGCAGCCGGAGATTTGCGTGAATGGAAAGTGAAAACAGGCTGTTCTGGGTTGTGGGACATACCTCCGTCGATGATTACAGCAACCCTTGACGATGGCCTGGGCCATGGACTCGAAGTTATCCGGATGTTTTCTGAAGCCGCCGGCCTTGAAATCATTGAACTCGGACTACTCGTGACGCCTGAAAAAATCATAACCGAATGTAAAAAAAACCAACCTGATTTATTGGGATTGACCGTACTCCAGTTTGATTCAGAGGAAAACATTTTAATGATAAGCAGGAACCTCCCGTCAAAAACAAAAATAATTGCAGGAGGACCGGTTTTTAAGGCAGATCTTGGATTTGCCCGGCGGACAGGTATCCATTTCGCAGCAAAGAATGTAGCCTATTTTATCCGGTTTCTGCTTCAGTTTGAAGCGGAGTAACTTGTATCGAAAAGACGCCCTGACTGTTCATTGATTATTACTCCTTAAACGACTCGTTTTTTGCCCTCAAAAGTGCCTTTTAAGGCCTTATCTGGCAAACAAATTGGGTGTTTTATACATTATCTCAAGATGTTGCCGTGGTCAGACCCTAATTTGCAGGACCTCCAATGAGTTGATTCGTTCTGTCAAGTAATATCGGAAGGTTCTAAACCAATATCCGAAAAATTAATGGCCCAAAATCGATAGAACTCTCAATGAGGGATCATGAGTTCATAGAGTGGATTTAGCTTTTCCTCATCCTTTTAAAGCTCTTTTTCAAGTCGTTTTTCCAACGTTTTCCCATGATGAGATGACATATTCTGCATCGCAAGGAAATGAGTAATATTATTCACTGATAAAATTTATGAGTTGCTGAAAAATTAAATCCATGAGAAAATTAGAAATTGTATGATGAATATGTATTAAGAATCAGAAACCCTGTTTAATCAAACGGTTTTGATATGATTTTGCTAAAAAGAATTACCACAATTGCAAGCCTGATCTTTGTTATTTTATTTATCAATACAGATATCCGGGCTGCAATTGTTGAATATGAGCTCACAATCACCCGGCAAGAAGTCAACTTCACGGGAAAGCCCGCTTGGGGAATGACCATTAACGGAGGCATCCCCGGACCGACATTGCGCTTCAAAGAAGGAGACTTGGCCCGGATTCATGTGCACAACAAAATGCATGTTGAAACATCCATCCACTGGCACGGCATACTGGTACCTCCCGACATGGACGGCGTTCCTTATATCAGCTTCCCGCCCATCGCGGCCGGTACAACTTTCACTTACGAGTTCCCCATCCGCCAAAGCGGAACTTACTGGTATCACTCCCATACCAGCTTGCAGGAACAGAGCGGTCTTTATGGGTCCATTGTCATTGAGCCTCTCCATAAACACTTGAGTGTAGATCGCGATTACGTTGTGCTTTTTTCAGACTGGACCGATGAGAACCCACATGCGGTGGTTCGCACCCTCAAGCGCGGCAGTGAGTGGTATTCGCTTCAAAAAGGCAGCAGCCAGAGCATCCTTGGCGCCTCCCGGCTGGGGATGCTCGGCGATTATTTTAAACGCGAACTGCAGCGCATGCCGCCCATGGATATCGCCGATGTTGCCTACGACCGTTTTCTCGCTAACGGCAAGCCCGAATCATCTCTTGATGCCCTTCCCGGTGAAACCGTGCGACTTCGCATCATAGACGGCTCTTCTACCACCTACTTCCACATAGAGTTCTCCGGCGGTCCCATGCGGATTATTAGCGCAGACGGGCAAGATGTAGAGCCGGTCGAAGAAAAACGCTTTCTCATTGGGGTTGCTGAAACTTACGATGTCCTTGTCCATGTACCCGCCTCCGGATCCTACGAGGTCCGGGCGACCGCCCATGACGGCTCGGGTTATGCATCGGTATGGATCGGCTCCGGCAAGCGTCACCCTGCACCTGACGTCCCCAAACCAAACCTTTACCATTCCATGGAACATTTCAGCCTAAAAAACATCTTCGCGCTCACCCCTGCCGGTGCCATGGGTATGTCCGACAGCAAAGTGAACGACGGCATGTTCGACAAACCCGGCATGATGGATATGGAACCTATGCACGACATGAAAAGCATGGGCCATGGTTCAGGTTCATCCAAAATGAGAATGAATGATATGGATCATCAACCGACTTCGGACGATAAATCCCACGACGCCGGCATGCCGATGACCCATCCTCTTGCCAAAAACAACGGGATGGACCATGAAAGCCACGACATGAAGATGCCCCCTCATACCCAAAGAGTCGGTAAAAAATTTGGTGCCGATTTGAGTTTTCTCGCTGCCGACGTCTCCGCATCCAAAAATCTTGCCGTAGACGGCATGGACCCTAAACGCCCCTGGCCGCCTTACGCCAAACTGCGTGCCGTCAAACCCACGGTATATCCCGAGGACAAGCCTGTGCGTAACATCCGCCTTACCCTCGACGGCGACATGGAACGCTACGTCTGGTTTTTGAACAACAAACCTCTTTCCGAAAGCGACGACATCCGCATCCGTGAAGGCGAGATTGCGCGCTTTATCATGATCAACCGAACGATGATGCACCACCCGATGCATCTTCATGGTCACTTTTTTCGTGTTATCAATGGCCAAGGGGACCACGCACCGCTCAAACATACCGTTGATGTCGCCCCCATGTCCACAACGGTTATCGAATTCGATGCCAACGAGGTCGGCGACTGGTTTTTCCACTGTCACCTGCTTTACCACATGAAAAGCGGCATGGCCCGCATGGTACACTATGAGGAATTCACCCCTGGTCCGGAGGTATCCGCAGTCCGTCCCAACCTCTACAAAGACTCTTGGTATTTCCGGGGGCAGACAGACATCCTCAGTAACATGACCGAAGGCTTTCTGATGCTTTCCAACACCCGCAACATCCTATCCGCAGATTGGAAAGTGGGATGGCAGGAAGTGGATGAAACCGAGTGGGAAGGGATATTCACCTGGAGTCGATATTTAAACCGCTTTTTCTCTGTCTTCGCAGGCGCCGATCTAATGGGCGAAGAGGATGAACTCGACAAGACGCGGGGGGTAATAGGGCTAAACTATTTGCTGCCGCTCAACATCGAATCAAGAGTCTGGGTTGATTCTGATGCTGGCGTGCGTATCAACCTCGACAAGGAATTTGAACTGACCCCACGCCTCATGCTTGTTGGTGAGGCCGAATACGACACTCACGAGCTTTGGGAAGGCAGCGCAGGACTGAATTACACGATTCACAAAAACTTCTCCTTCATTGCCCGCTGGCATTCTGAATACGATTGGGGTATCGGTGCGCAAATCCGTTTTTAAATGGCTTTAAAACGTGGGGATACTATCCATGCTGTTTGCGTTTGGTCTTGTATCTTTTACCTATGCTCCATGCCCTGGCTATCGGCTCCCCAAGGCTCCAATAGGAGGTGTCCGGTTGAGAGAGTATCAGTGGCTTCATTTTTCTAAAATCCATTTTACCATCAGTCAAAAATCTATCTTCTGTATAGGTTCCCACGATCTCGCCGATGAAGATCTCATTTAACCCGCTCTCCACGATTTCCACCAGCTTACATTCCATGTTTAAAGGACAGTCTTTGATCATCGGGGCTGTTTTCAGCTCTCCATAGAAAAGATCAAATATTCCCGATTTGTCGTTTTTTCTACCCGATACAATGCCGCAATAATCGGTCACCTCTACCATATCCTCAGAAGGCAGGCAAACGCTGAAGGTTTTATTCTCTTTAATCCCAGGATTGCTGTAATGGCCCTTCCCGAGAGTAATGGAAATCCTCGGTGGGTTATAGCTGGCCATTGAAAACCAGGCAACGGTCAAGAAGTTTGGTTTGCCGTTCACATGGGTTCCCACAAGGGAAACAGGCATGGGGTAAGCGGGGATAATTGATCCCAAGTTGATTTTATCCATATGATACACCCTCCATTATTTTTTTATCGTGAGAATTGGTGGATCTTCCAATCTACCATCAAAACCAACTAAATTCAAACGATCTGTAATATCACAGTTTCAACATGAGCACTTTGGATCGGCCAGACATGGACCAAATCGCTTGTATGTTAAAAAAATGAAGGTGACTGTATATTTTTGCTTGACATCAATTTGTGGTTATGTAATACAATGTAGCACAAACAGATAATATTTAACATGACAACAAGCAATCCAACCATATCGAATGTATACAGAATGATGTCCATGATGCCCACCCGAGGTGCGCCCATGGATTGATCATTTGGGATTTCGATCATTAAAGCCGTGGGTGCTGACAGCCCCGCGGCTTTTTTATTTTTAAGGAAGAACCATCGAATGTTATTAGCGCCTTCTACATCAAATATCCGCTTCATTTTCATGCATATCCGGGTATGTCTATGGATAATGTCCGGGCTCCTTTGGGAGCCGTATCATCGAAGTTTATCCTGCTTTCATTAATTTAACAGTATAGAAATTTCCTTTTTTGGATACAGATAGACACAGATTCCCAAGATTCTTAAAAATAATAAAACGTTCTGTGTATACCTGTGAAAATCTGTGTCCCATTTAACCTGACCCTAACAAGGAGATACATTCATGGCCAGAACCATAGAAGAAATCAATGCTAAAATCCGATCCGGAAAGGTGGTGGTGTTCACCGCCGAAGAGATCATCGATGTCGTCCGGGAAAAAGGAATCAAGCAGGCTGCTCGTGAAGTGGATGTCGTTACCACCGGAACCTTCAGCCCCATGTGTTCCTCGGGCGCCTTTTTCAACATTAAACAGCCCAGGGAAAAAATGAAGCTCGGCGGCGGATTCGCCACCTTAAACGGCGTGCCGGCTTATGCCGGTCTGGCGGCGGCAGACATCTATGTGGGTGCAACAGCTATCCCTGACGGCGATCCTCGTAACGGCAACGGCCTCCCCGGTAAATACCGATATGGCGGCGCCCATGTTATCGAAGATCTGGTTGCCGGGAAAAAAGTTCTGCTGAAAGGCGGCGCATACGGTACCGATTGTTATCCGCTGAAAACCCGTGAACAGATGATCGGTTTTGATGACATGAACGATGCGTTTCTGTTCAACCCGAGAAACTGCTACCAGAACTATAATGTTGCCGTCAACCTATCCGATAAACCCATATACACCTACATGGGCAAACTCAAACCAAAACTGGGAAATGCCTATTATTGCAGCGCCGGTCAACTGTCACCGCTGTTTAACGATCCATATTTTCGAACCATCGGTATCGGTACCCGGGTATTTTTCTGCGGTGCAGAGGGTTTTGTTGCCTGGCCCGGCACCCAGCACAATCCCAATGCGCCGCGGCTGCCAAACGGTACCCCGCAAACCCCGGCCGGAACCGTTGCGCTGATCGGAGATATGCGACGGATGAGCACCGAGTGGCTTCGGGCGGTTTCCTTTACGGGGTACGGTGTAACACTGAGTGTGGCCGTGGGTGTCCCCATCCCCATTATAGACGAAGACATGTTGTATTCTGTTTCCGTTACCGATGCCCGGATTAAAGCGCCGGTGGTCGATTACAGTAAATTTTATCCAACCGGTCAAGGGGAAGCAAAACTGGGTGAGGTCACTTATAAAGAACTGAAGTCCGGCAGCATTCGCATAAAAGATCAGGATGTGCCGACCGGATCATTTTCCAGCTATGCCCTGGCCCGAAAGGTGGCCCATCATCTCAAACAATTGATCAAAGACGGGGACTTTCTGCTGACACAATTTCAGGCGCCGCTTCCGGGTGCCGCTTCAGGAAAGGAGGCCACAGAATGAAACAGATGAAACTTGTATTTATTTTCCCGGAAAATATTGTCGAGGACCCCATTACATACCACCTGGTTGCCGATTACGGCATTCGGGTCAATATTCTCCGCGCCAGCATCGATCCCGGAAAGCAGGGGCGTATGGTTGTGGAATTGAGCGGCGAGGAAATCCAACTTTCACAGGGACTGAACTATCTTGAAGGCATCGGCGTACTGGTTTCGCCATTGGCCCAGAAGATCCGGCACCTCGAAGACCGATGCACCGGCTGCACGGCCTGTGTGCCCCACTGTCCGACCCAGGCCCTGGACGTGGATCGTGAGACCTGGAAGGTTTCCTTTGATCCTGAAAAATGTATTGTCTGCTTCTCCTGTCTGGAAACCTGCATTTATTACGCCATGTCGGTGGAAGAACAGTTTGCATAGCGTTTCCGTGTTCCTATCCTGCCGCAGCCGCTAAAAACGGCTGCGGCTACATTAAAATTTTCAGATTTTTCCTTGAAATTATAAGGTATAAAGGGTTATTTTAGCTCGAAACCGTTGAAGAACGTAAAAGATACATCAAAAAACCCCTTCGGAGAGAATAATGTATCGTGAGCTAAAAGTATTTTCCGGGAACTCGAACAAAGACCTTGCTAATGAAATATGCCGGCATCTCAACATCCCGCTTAGCAAACTGCATATTTCGCGCTTTTCCAATGACAACCTGTTCGTACAGGTCAAGGAAAATGTAAGAGAAAAGGATGTTTTTGTGATTCAGTCATTCAGCCGGCCTGTCAGCAATCACATTATGGAACTGTTGATCACCCTTGATGCCCTGCGCAGCGCTTCTGCCAAGAGGATTACTGCTGTGGTTCCATATTACTCGTACGCCAGATCCGACAAAAAGGATGCCCCCAGAATATCCATCGCCGGAAGACTCATGGCGGACCTTCTCAAAACAGCAGGTGCAAACCGTGTGCTGACCATGGATCTTCATGCCGACTCGGTACACGGGTTCTTCAGCGTACCGGTTGATCACCTTACAGCCATCCCGATTATCTGCGACCACTTTCGTGGTCATGTTGACATTTCGAATACCGTCGCCGTTGCCACGGATGCCGGTGGCGCTAAAAGAGTCGGGCGTTTTGCCAGAAAGATGAACACCTCCATGGCGATCATCGACAAGAGGCGGATCAGTGATACCGATGTTGTGCAAGGATTGGTGGTAGGTGATGTGAAAGGAAAAGATGCGGATATGATTATTATCGGAAGTTGCGGCAATACCGGAGACATGAACAATATATTTTTCGGGAGTACCGCAGAAAAAGTACTGAGATTCATTACGCGTCCGGTGCTTTGCGTCCCACCGGCGTCGGATTATCGAATGACGTAAATATGCGGATAACCGCCATCCGACGGAATGACTTATATAATCGACAATTACCTGCTTGACCCCTACGCCGTGTTTTGATAAAAATTTCGTAACTTTTCAGGGGGCAGTTGTTTTCCCGTAACGTTATTGTCGGAGTCGCTTCGTATTTTCAGTGATTTAGCAGTGGGGGAGACCGCGGCTCACGCATGCTTTTCGCGGGAGAACGCGGAGGGGGCAGGAATGCCACCACTGCTAAGTCACTGAAAATACCCGTGACGGAGACACCAAAGTGAAGGGGAAATGGCTGGCCCCTGAATACATAAAAAAATTTCGATCAATGATTCGATTGCATATTCGAAGGAGAACCACGTGAAACCAAAATTTATTGCTTCGATTGTACTCGTTTTTTTTCTTATCGTATTTTTTTTCGTTCCCGTACATGTCATGGCCCAAGGGCCGGAAAATTGCCCTCCTGACAAAGACCTTTGTGCCAGGATGATTCGATTCGGCATGGAATCCTATGCCAGAGGGAAGTACCTGGATGCCAAGGAGTATTTTAGAAAAGCTGTAAAAGCCGACCCCACATCGATTCAGGCATGGCGATATTACGATCAGGCGGTAATTTTCGGGCTGGCTGAAAAGGTGGAAAAAAACGCCGATTTGGTTTTACCGGATATATCCACCAGACAGGAATCAGGCGTCTCGACTTCCCCGGCGCCTTCAGCATCTACTCCAGTTCCGGAACCGCCCGCCAAAGAAGAGGAAAAAATCGAGTTTAAAATTATTGATGATGAAGGTTGTTAACCCGGACGTTTCACGTGTCGATACCTTTCTTCTGGTTTTTAAGAAATATACGGATGGGTCGGTTTGAGAGGTTACCATGAATGATGAAAAACAGAACGGTGTCCTATATGAAATCCTAAACAACGGGTATCAGAAAATTTTTAATGAGAACTGGCCCATGTGGCTCGGCGGTCTCCTTATCGGTATCATGAGTGTCATCACTTTTGCCTGGGCCAGGCCCTGGGGTGTGGCCGGCGGCCTGAGGAACTGGGGGGACTGGTTCTTCAGCACATTGGGAGTTTATAAACAGGCACCGGTTTCTCCGCTGATTTCTACAAGCTCCATTCTGACCCTGGGATTACTCTGGGGTGCATTTGGATCGGCACTTTTATCCAAACAGTTCGCCATTCGCAAGGCACCTCCTTTGGAACTTTTGAAAGGTATAGCAGGGGGAACCCTGATGGGAGTTGGTGCGGCAATGTCCGGTGGGTGCAATGTGGGCGGTTTTTTTTCAGCAGTCAGCGCCCTTTCCGCAAGCGGTCTTGCCATGATGGCCGGATTATTGGCCGGAGCGTATCTTGGACTTCGATATTTGTATTGGGAACTGGAACACCTTCCTTCAGGAACAGCCGGAGGGACTGCTGCATCAAAAAAAGAAAATGGGTTTGACTGGCTCAAAATAGAGCCTTACATCGGTGTTGCCGTCATTCTTGCCGCGTTCGCTTGTGCCGGAATTTACAATCGAGAAGCTTATACAAGGATAGGGGGATTGCTTTTATGCGGACTCGCATTTGGATTTATCATTCAAAGAACCCGCTTTTGCTTTGTTCGGGGATTTCGCGAACCGTTCATGACCGGTGAAAGCGAAGTGCCGAAAGCCATAGCCATCAGCGTCCTCGTCAGTTTGCTCGGCTTTGCCGCTCTCAAATGGACGGGCGTCCGTGGAGAAGGTGCTTACGTTGTACAGGCCTTCTGGTTCGGTGGATTGGTGGGTGGCGTCATCTTCGGGTTTGGCATGGTGGTGTCGGGCGGTTGCGGAAGCGGCTCCGTCTGGCGAGCCGGAGAAGGACATATCAAGCTGATGCTGGCCGTTGTCTTTTTTGCCTTGTCGACATCGCTGTTCAAAGCCTGGATCAATAGCTCAGCGGTTCTCAACTCACTCATGGGCTACCGGGTTTTTTTACCGGATTTTTTGACCTATAAATGGAGCCTTATTTTGATAGTCGTCATCATGATGGCTTACTACATTATCGCCACATGGAACGAAAGGACGGAAAAATTTGTCGTAGAGCTATAAAGCAATCTTCATTGTTGGCATCAGAAAAAATTAAAAAATAATAAACTTCCAACAGCTTTAAATTTTAAGGAGGATTTTAATTATGGTCGAAAATATTACGCCGGATGAAACGCTGGACTGCCGGGGACTGAGTTGCCCGATGCCGCTGCTGAAAACCAAAAAAGCGTTGAACAAGCTGAAACCCGGACAAATACTGGAAATCCTGGGGACAGACCCAGGCTCAAAAAATGATATACCTGACTATGCCAAAAAGCAGGGTGACGAATTCCTCGGCTTTGAGGATGAATCAGGATATACGAGATACCTGATAAAAAAAGGGGGGTAATTTTTTAAATGGAAAATGTCGCCGTACTTATCAAAGACGTAAATCAACAATATGAAGGGCTTAGAACCAGTCTCGGTCTGCTCCTCGAAGCTGCCTCTGTCCAGATGTATGTTCTGAATCACGAGATTGAAAATATGGACGAAGCCTATCGTGAAAACATGGAATTTATCGACGAGATGGAGGGAGAACGGTACTCTAACAACCCGGCCAATGTTGAAAAATACGGCTTCAGGCCGATCACCGTCGAGGAAATGCTGGTCAAGCTAAAAGACGCGGACTTAATTATTCCTTTTTAGAGGGCATGTCATCATGAAACTATTAAATATTATTCGGTCACAACCAGACGATACGACAAAACAGTTTATTGAGGGTTTTTCAAAGGAAGAAGGCGCTAAGAAAGTTGTTATTTATGAGGGTGATGTGGATTGGCCCGGGCTTGTTGACGATATTTTTTCATATGACAAGGTCATATGTTGGTGGTAAATCATTTCCTTTCAGAAAAGGCTTTTTCCCGAAATCTCGATGTTAACCTTCGGAATCGGCTGTTTTACATGTGAGGCGTATGCCCCCATACTATTTTCGGGTTCTTCCGATTGAAAACGATCCAATTTCCATAATGCTTTAATACATTGAGGCTCAAAAATTCAGGAACAGTTCGGATTTTTCAACATTTATTGAAGGATACATACAGATAAAAAGGAACCAAATCCATGGCTAAAAAATTAGGTATTCTTGTCAGCTCAGATAAACATCTTGATTATGTCGTCGCTTTGACCACAGCCGCTCATGAAAAAGGGAAAAGTGTTCAGATATTTTTTACCGGCCAAGGGGTTCTTCTGACTCAAAAGCCGGAATTTGAGCGATTGGTGGGGAAAGCCAAACTGTCGGTATGCGATGTCAGTTTTCGAGCAAACGGTCTCTCAGGGGATGTTCCCGGCGTCGGATTCAAGGATTTTGCCACTCAGGCAAGGAATGCGGAGATGATCGAAAGTTGTGACCGATACGTTGTATTTTAGCCAATATTATCCGAATCCAACAAAATTTCCACAGAGTAAAAATCCTGGCCCGATCAGGCTTTGGTTATCCCAAGAGGGAATTTACTTTGTTGAATGTTCATTGACTTACTGAAATTCCAAATATGACAAACTCGTAAAAAGTCTTTTGTGAGCGACATTTGAGCATTTGGGGAATCAGCGTTTCAATCGGTGAAGCGTGAAAAATTTCAAACTGTTTGAGGCGCTTGCGCCAAGTTTTTGAAATTTAGCGGCACCGATGGAAACGCCCCCAAATGGTCACGGAGCGAGCAATATCGACTTTTTACGAAACAATCAAATATCAAATCCCAAATATCAAACAAATACCAATGACCAAATTCCGAAAATCCAAACAATGTTTCGTGCTGGATAGTTTATCCGAAAAGGTTGACAAGGCACGTTCATGCCACTATATTGCAGCCTATTGTTGAACTTTTTTAAAATATTTATGGAAAGGAAATAATCTTATGTCAAAAGATATTCTTGAAATTAGCGACAGCAATTTTGAATCCGAAGTATTGCAGTCGGATAAACCTGTTTTGGTCGATTTTTGGGCACCCTGGTGCGGACCCTGCAGGGCAATTGCACCCATCGTCGAAGAACTGGCTGCAAATTTTGGCGACAAAGTGAAGTTCACAAAATGCAATGTTGATGAAAATCCGGCGACACCCACCAAGTACGGCATAAAATCCATCCCTACCCTTATTTTCTTTAAAGGAGGAGAAATCCTGGATAAGGTTATCGGTATCGTTGCCAAATCAAGGCTTGAAGAAATGATATCTCAAGTTTAAGCAGGTAGCCTTTCAAATGGATAATGCCGAATACGAGTATGTCATTTTTTGAAAAAATGAAACGAATCATCGCCTTGATACTTATCTCATTGTTTGTGTTTTCCGGCTGTGCATGGTTTAAGCCTAAAGAAGAAAAGAACGCACAGGAACTGGTCAGTGACGGGATGGATCAATTCAACAACGGGGATTATAAAGACGCCATAGAATCCTTTGAAAAACTCAAAGATTGGTATCCTTTTAGTAAATTTGTAATTCTTGCCGAACTCAAAATTGCAGATGCACATTACCATTTAAAGGAGTATGATTCGGCGGTAGAAGCATATGAATCATTTGAAAATCTGCATCCCCGCAATGAAGCCGTCCCCTACGTCATCTTCCAAACCGGGCGCTGCTATTTCGAACAGATCGACACGATCGACCGGGATCAAACGCCCGCAAAAAAAGCACTTGATATTTTCACACGTCTTAAAAAACAGTTTCCTAATGACCCATATGCAACCAAAGCTGAAGAACACATTAAAGAATCTAATAAAAGCCTTGCCGGGCATGAATTTTACGTTGGGATATTTTATTACAAGGGCAAGCATTACAAGGCTGCCTTAAATCGTTTCAAATCGGTTTTAACCAATTATCCTGATGTCGGAATTCACCAACAGGCGCTCCAATATATTACCCTCTGTGAAGACTTGGCGACAAAAGATCAGAAAAATTAGAAAAAAATCTTTACATACAAATTTTTTTAGTATATTAAACTTTGTTTTCATAATTGATAAGGAGATACAAGCATGTCCAAACAGTGTGAAATATGCGGGAAAAAACCCCTGGTTGGCCACAATGTCAGCCACGCTCATAATATAACGAAACGTCGCTTCAATCCTAACCTTCAGAGTGTAAGAGCAGTGTATAAAGGAAGGGTCAAAAAGATGACGGTTTGCTCAGGCTGTATTAAATCTGGCAACATCGTTAAAGCGCCTTAACCCGAAAAGCTTTTTGACAAATTTATTCGGCTTTTATCAGCAGGCCCCTTATCGATCCATCCTCCTAACATCCTGAATATGTTTTACCTTTCTGATAGATAAAAGAACTCTGTTTAAGTGGTCGGTATCTTCGACAGCTATGGTGAAATAGCTGTCGACGATTTTACTGTCCCGGGTCTCGGTGTTCGCACTCAATATGTTCGCACCGTTTTTGCTGATATTTGCGGTGATATCGGCAAGTAATCCTACCCTATCATAAGATCGGACCAGGATCTTTACCGGATATGTATCTGCGATATCCACACTCCATTCCACATCTATTTCTCGTTCGGGGCTCATTTTCAACGCATTGATACAATTTGTTCGATGAACGGTAACTCCATAACCCCTTGTAATATAACCTATAATTGTATCTCCGGGAACCGGCTGGCAGCACTTCCCGAACTTGATCAGGATATCGTCGACACCTTTTACAGTCACGCCCGTCTTCGGCTTTTTCTTTCTGACGCGACTGATGATTTTCTTCAGAAAAGATTCGTGGGCTTCTTCTTCAGGTCTCGGCTCAACTTTCCGAACAATCTGCAGGGGCGTAATTTTTCCATAGCCGACACTTGCGATGAGATCATCCAGATGCTTAAAGCCAAAATGCTCAACCACCTTCTCCATCTCTTCTGATTTCAAAAGCGTGTTAAAATTAAGGCGGTATTTTCGGAATTCCTTTTCACACATCTCCCGACCGAGGGTGATACTTCTTTCTTTCTCCTGAGTTTTAATCCATTGCCTGATCCGGGATCGGGCTTTGACGGTTTTTACATAATTGAGCCAGTCTTTGCTGGGATGGCTCTTTTTTGATGTGGATATTTCAACTGTATCGCCGGTTTTCAATTCATACTGCAAAGGAACAATACGGCCGTTTACTTTTGCTCCGGTGCACTGATTCCCGACTTCTGTATGAATTAAATAGGCAAAATCAACAGGTGTGGCACCTCTTGGCACGGTCTTTATTTCCCCTTGGGGAGTAAAAACATAGACTTCATCGGGAAATAGATCGATGCGGACATTTTCCAGAAATTCATCCGGATTATTAAAATCTTCCTGATTTTCTACCAGGTCCTGTATCCAGGAAAACGCTTTGGTTGTTTCTTCATCAAAGCGAAGCCCCTCCTTGTAGCTCCAATGAGCGGCGATACCCGACTTGGCAACTTTATCCATTTCCCAGGTTCGAATTTGAATCTCAATCCGTTCTCCGTAAGGACCGATGACGGTGGTGTGGAGGGACTGGTACATATTGGGCTTGGGAACACCGATATAATCCTTGAATTTTTTCGCAACCGGTTTCCACAGGGAATGAATCACGCCCAGCGCTTCATAACAATGGGGTATGGTGTCCAGAATTATCCTAAATGCAATGATGTCGTAGACATCCTCAAATTCAAGGTTTTGAGATAACATTTTTTTATATATGCTATAAAAATATTTGTATCTTCCGAGAATTTCGCACTCAAGGTTGTACTCATCCATTTTCTTTTTGATGAGATCTTTGACCTTTTCGATGTATTTTTCGCCTTCTTCTTTATCCTTATTAACGAGCTGTTCTATCTTAGTGTATTCCTCGGGTTGAAGATACATAAACGATGTATCTTCGAGTTCCTTCTTTATCCAGTAAATGCCGAGGCGACCGGCAATGGGCGCGTATATGTCGAGGGTCTCTTTAGCAATTTGCACCTTTTTTTTCTCTGAGTGAAACTTCAACGTCCGCATATTGTGAAGGCGATCCGCCAGCTTGATCAATATGACACGAATGTCATCGGCCATTGCCAAAATCATTTTTCTGATACTTTCCGCCTGGCGTGCCTGGGAACTGCTGCTAAAAGGAAGAACGCTCAACTTGGTTACACCCGATACAATACGGGTAATTTCCTTGCCAAACATCTCATTTATTTCTTCTATGGACGCGTGTGTATCTTCAACAACATCATGCAAAAGGCCGGCGGCGACACTGACAACATCGAGTTTCATGTCCGCAAGTATACCGGCCACTTCCAGGGGATGGGACAGATAGGGTTCACCGGATAGGCGAACCTGTCCGTCATGGACCCTGGCCGAATAAATATAGGCACGATCAATAATATCCAGATCAGCTTCAGGGAAATATTCGGTGATCTTATCGATGATGTCGTTAATACGGATCATGGTGTAAATTAATATGCCTTAGCAAATATGACTCGGCCGGAACTTGGATTGCCACAGCATATACACTTGCCTTTCTCAGGCGGGGCATCAAAGGGAATACATCGAATCGTAACACTAAGATCGTCTTTAATTTTCGATTCGCAAGCATCTTCTCCGCACCAGTGGGCGTATGCAAATCCGCCGTGTATTTCCGGCTGTTCCTGATTTTCGGGAGTGAAAAAATCATAGAATTCATTATTATCATCGATTGAAACGGTATGTTCTTTTCTAAACGACAGGGCGCGTCCAAAAAGTACATCCTGTATCTCATCCAGGATATTTGTTACTTCGCTGATAAAACGATCTCTGTTTATTGAAACTTTATCGTTGTGTTCCTTGTCTCTCCGTCCAACATATACCGAATTGTCGGCAATATCTCTGGGACCGATTTCAACCCGAATCGGTATCCCTTTTTTTATCCATTCCCATCCTCTGGCGCCGCCGATTTCCCGATCGTCAATCTCCACTCCGATCCGACGATGATGGTAGGTTATATTCTTTAGCGCTTTACCTAAAGTTTCGACAGACTCCATCACCTTCGCTCTCTCTTCAGGCTTTCGGATAATGGGCATCAAGACGACATGTGAAGACGCAATCTTTGGCGGCAAAACAATACCGTCATCATCCCCATGGGTCATGATGAGCCCACCGATAAGGCGAGTGGATGCGCCCCACGACGTGGTCCATGCATATTCTTCCGATTCTTCAGCACTCTGAAATTTGATTCCGGAAGCCCTTGCAAAATTTTGCCCCAAGAAGTGTGAGGTGCCCGCCTGAAGACCTTTTCGATCCTGCATCATTGCTTCGATACAGAGGGTATCCACAGCTCCCGGGAATCTTTCGGAAGCCGTCTTTCTCCCCTTGACAACCGGCATGGCCAGATATTCTTCGGCCAGCCGTGCGTAAGTATCAAGCATCATGAATGTTCTTTTTACGGCTTCCTCTTGGGTGGCATGGGCGGTGTGGCCTTCCTGCCAAAGAAACTCGCTGGTTCGTAAAAATAGGCGTGTTCGCATTTCCCATCTCACGACATTTCCCCACTGATTGATGAGTATGGGAAGGTCTCGATAACTCCCAACCCACCTGGAGAACGAATCACCGATGATCGTCTCCGAAGTGGGGCGGACAACCAGAGGCTCATTGAGCTTACCTGCAGGCTCAAGACCGCCGTCGGCTCTTTTTTCAAGCCTGTGATGTGTCACAACAGCGCATTCCTTTGCAAACCCTTCCACATGTTCCGCTTCTTTTTCAAAAAAAGAAAGCGGTATAAGAAGCGGGAAATAGGCATTTTTTACGCCCGTTTCCTTGAACATGCCGTCCAGAACACTCACAATATTTTCCCACAGGGAATATCCCCAGGGTTTTATCACCATACACCCTCTTACCGGTGATCGTTCCGCCATTTCCGAAGCTTTAACCACCTCCTGGTACCATTGCGGATAATCTTCAGCTCGTGTTGGTGTAATTGCAGTCTTGATCTGTTTTCCCATTTAATCATTCCTCGATCCATCAAATTTATCAACTTCGGCCAGCAAAACCTCGACAATTTTGTTTTCAGGAAATTTTTTTATAACCTTTCCTTTTTTAAAAAGAACACCTGTTCCGTCGCCGCCGGCAACCCCGATATCCGCCTCTTTGGCCTCTCCCGGCCCGTTCACGACACAACCCATAATGGCAAGTTTAATGGGTGTCGGCTTTAACAACAACGCGTTTTCAACCCGCTCGAGAATATTAAACAGATCGATTTTACAACGACCGCACGTAGGACAGGATATAATATCCGGTCCGTGACGGCGGATGTCCAGCGCTTTCAGGATTTCGTATCCAACCCTGATCTCTTCCACCGGATCTCGGGTCAAAGAAACCCGAATCGTATCCCCAATCCCTTCCGAAAGGAGCATCCCAATGCCAAGGGACGACTTGACAATTCCCGAATAAAGCCCTCCTGCCTCTGTTACCCCCACATGAAGCGGCAGATCGGTCTTCGATGAAAGAAGCCTGTATGCATCAACGGTGCGATGGACATCAGAGGCTTTTATTGAAATTTTAATATGGTGAAAGTCGAATGATCTTATCAAATCAACATGCCGCAACGCGCTTTCAACCATGGCTTCTGCACTCACCCCATTATATTTCTTTAGAATGTCTTTTTCAAGTGAGCCTGAATTAACCCCGATTCTAATGGGGATGTTAACATCCTTAGCGCAGTCAACAACCGCCTTGACCCTTTTTTCCCCGCCGATATTTCCCGGGTTTATTCGAAGACCATCTGCGTTCGCTTTCGCGGAAGCAATTGCCAGACGATAGTCGAAATGAATGTCAGCGATTATCGGTATTGAAATTTCTTTTTTAATTAAAGAAATCGCCTCTGCTGACTCATGGTCGGACACAGCCACACGTACGATCTCACATCCCGCTTTTTCCAGACGATGGATTTGTGAAATGGTGGATGGAACATCCTGGGTAAACGTATTGGTCATGGATTGGACAATAACAGGCGCTGTTCCGCCTACGCTGACATTTCCAACCTTAATCCGACGGGTTTTTTTTCGTTTTATTGAAAAAGGCATGATAACCTGATATTAAATATCTTGAAAATGATTTTTTTCATAACGCCGATAAGGTATATAAGTAACAGACAGCACTCTGAAATTCAAGAAAAATGCAGATCCTGGATCGGTTTGAACCGGGTGAATTCGCGAAAAAAATGAATTCGTAATGTTTTCGGGGCAAGCACATCACGAAACCATTAAAAAAGAAAGCGCAAAATAGATTTTTCGTATCTGTTTAGATTTTTGAAACAAATCCGTTTTTGGGAAGCTTCAGGTGTGCTTAAATTTTTACTGGAAGCTGTTTGAGTGGATTACGGCTCGTTATGAAAAAACCATTCCGGATTGGCTTGAATGCGATTATATGGCCTTAAAATCAAAACCATTTTCAGAAGCTAAAACCAGTTTTTTCATTACGAGCCGTTATCTACGAGTTCTTTCAGAAAAAATTTAAGCACACTTGGAGCG
>JAWOIY010000084.1:0-12977 GCA_046484425.1 Desulfobacterales bacterium
GACAAACTTGTAAAAAGTCTTTTGTGAGCGACATTTGAGCATTTGGGGAATCAGCGTTTCAAGCGGTGAAGCGTTAAAAATTTCAAGCTGTTTGAGGCGCTTGCGCCGAGTTCTTGAAATTTAGCGGAACCGATGGAAACGCCCCCAAATGGTCACGGAGCGAGCAATATTGACTTTTTACGAAACCATCAATCTTGAATATAATTGCTAAAATAAAAAGGTGACCCGTTCAATCCTATTTCTTAAAGAAACCTTTATGCGCTAAAAAACCGAGGAAACAGGAACAAGCAGCGATGGCAGATATTCTTATCATTGATGACGATGATCAATTTCGCGTAATGCTTCGGAAATTAATTGAGCGTAACGGATATGAAGTTATTGATGCTTCCGGTGGTCAAGAGGGGATAAAGCTTTACCGAGAGAACCCCACAGATCTGATTATCACTGATCTGATTATGCCCGATAAGGATGGAATTGAGACCATCCAGGAGTTGAAGCAAAACTTCCCGGACGTCAAAATTATTGCCATATCGGGGGGCGGTCGTTTAGATCCCCAGGGTTATTTATATTTAGCCAAGATGTTAGGCGCACAGCGAACCTTAACCAAGCCCATCGAACTGCCCGAACTTCTAAAAGCCATTGAGGAACTTTTGAAATAGTACTTCAGTGGTGACATTTCAATGATGATTACGGAATTATGGCCGACCCTGTTTCTCCCCAAAACAAGCGTGATATCAAGACGTCAATCCTGCCGGGCCTGGCGGCGGCTTGGCCCATCTGCCTTGGTTATGTTCCCATCGGGCTTGCCTTTGGCGTACTTGCGCAAAAGGCCGGACTCTATCCGATCGAAATCACAATGATGTCGATTTTAGTATTTGCCGGAACTGGTCACCAGCGACACGCCCCGTCACATGGCCCTCTGGCAACCCAAGCTTTGGGTGGCAATACCTACCTTTATTTTTGCGCTCAAAACGAAATCCTTGGGCGGCGCCGTTGTCATTGGAATGGCGCTGTTTTGGATGGTCCAAAGTATCGCCTGAAAATTGAAACACATGCCGATTCTATCGGTCGTTTATGACCGTTTATTTAACATTGACAACTTGATTCTATGGTATATTTAATAAAGATTAATAAACGTAAGGAGGACCGCAATGAACTACCGTATACACAAACAGAACGCCTCAACAGGAAAGGCTTTTATTACTGTTTTGATGACAACCGCCCTGATATTGGCGGTTTCGATTGTCTTCCCGAATACAGATGCCCGGGGATTACCATGGGATCAATCAACAACGTCCCAAAGCTTCAGCACACTTGCCGAAACCGTCAGCCCGGCGGTGGTCAATATCAGCGCCGTAAAAACCACCAAGGGCGGTGGGCCGGTGTTTCGACACTTTTATCATGGGCCGTGGGGGGACCAAGATCCCTTTAAGGATTTTTTCGAAAAATTTTACGGTGATGAACAACAGCGGGAGTTCAAGCAGCGAAGCCTGGGGTCCGGATTCATCATTGACAAAGACGGCTATATTGTTACGAACAACCATGTTATCGCCGATGCGGACGATATCAAGGTTAAACTGAACTCCGGAAAAGAATATGACGCCAAAATCATCGGGCGTGACCCCAGCACGGATCTTGCACTGATTAAAATAAAAGCAGACACCAACTATTCCGTTGTCACCTTTGGAGATTCCGGATCCCTTAAGGTCGGAGAGTGGGTGGTCGCCATCGGCAATCCCTTTGGTTTGGATCATACCGTAACTGCTGGAATTGTCAGTGCCAAAGGCCGGGTCATCGGCTCGGGCCCATATGATGATTTTATCCAGACCGATGCATCCATCAACCCCGGTAACAGCGGCGGTCCGCTGATTAATTTGAAAGGTAACGTCGTTGGGATCAACACCGCCATTATCGCCGGCGGACAGGGCATCGGATTTGCCGTTCCCATAAATATGGCCAAAGCGGTTATCAAACAGCTCAAAGAAGAAGGGGAAGTGACCCGCGGCTGGCTTGGCGTCGCCATTCAGGATATTTCCGATGAAATGTCGGAGTACTATGGTGTTAAAGACAAAAAAGGCGTACTCGTATCTGAAGTTTTTCCGGGCGATCCCGCGGACGAGGCCGGAATCCAGGCAAAGGATATTATTCTTGAAGTCAATGGACAAAAAATTGAAACCAGCCGTGAACTGACCCGCATCGTCGCCGGCTTTCATGTCGGCGAAGTGGTTGGAATAAAGGTGCTTCGTAACGGAAAGGAAAATACCTATAATGTTAAAATTGCCAAAAAACAGGAAGGAAAAATGGCTTCCCGCAGTATTCCGCATAAAGTACAGGAAGCCTTCGGCATACGGGTTTCAAACCTGACGCCGGAGATCGCTCGAAGATTAAACATACAGGAAACCGAAGGGGTGGTGGTAACGGGTGTTGAACCCGGCAGCCAGGGTGAAGACAAAGGAATTCAAGTCCGGGATATCATCAAAGAGATCAACCACCGATCGATAACTACGGTGGATGATTACGAAGATGCGACTCAAAAGGCGAAAAAAGGCGACACCATCATCATGCTGGTCAAGCGAGCCAATTCAGGGTTTTTTGTGATCAAATTGACAAAAGATTGATGGATTGGCATACATCATACGGCATCTGTTTGAAAATATTTTACAGTGACCGTGATTTGAAAAATTTACAGTTTAAGGTTGATGAAAACGACCAGTGGCCATAAAAAAACAAATATTAAAAAACATTTTTGATGGTCTCGAAAAAAGTGAAAAAGAAAGGAAAGACCATGATCCATGTTGAAAATTTGACCAAATATTACAACGATTTCTGCGCCGTGGATCAAATAAATTTTAACATTAAAAAGGGTGAAATCCTCGGCCTTTTAGGCCCCAACGGCGCCGGAAAAACCACCACTTTGCGGATGCTCACCGGCTATTTCATGCCCACATCCGGAACCATTCGCGTCAAGGACTATCTGTTGGATAAACATCTTCTGGAGATCAAAAAGCTGATTGGCTACCTGCCGGAATCCGCACCGTTGTATCATAGTATGCTCGTTTTTGATTATCTCGACTATGTTGCCAGAATCCGGGGAATGGGTAAAGATGAACGAATCTCCAGGATCCGGCAACTGGTAGACTTGTGCGGACTGGATGAAATTATGCATCGGAGTATCAATGAACTCTCAAAGGGTTTGAATCAGCGTGTCGGACTGGCCCACGCCATGATGACCGATCCGGAAATCCTCATACTCGATGAGCCCACTTCGGGCCTGGATCCGAACCAGATCGCGGAAATCCGTAAAATCATAAAAAAGATCGGGGAAGAGAAAACCGTCATTCTCTCCACCCATATCCTGAGCGAAGTGGAAGCGACTTGTGACCGCGTGGTCATCATCAATAAAGGCAAGATTGTCGCAGACGATGTCATGGAAAATATCAAACAATCCGCCGGTCAAAAATACTTCATCCACATAGACCTGCTGAACGCCGCTTTTCAGGATGTACACGATCGATTCAGCAAAATTGAAGGCATCGAAAAAGTTGAAAGAATCCTTGAAGCAAAAAACGGCAGCCTTAGCATACGACTCGCGTGTGAATCAGCGGTCGACCTGAGAGAAACCATTTATCAAACCATCAAACAAACATCCTGGGTTCTTATCGAATTTCATCAGGAGACCAAAACATTGGAAACCGTATTCCGCGAGCTGACCAAGGAGGACTGACATGCAACAGGTGATCCGCATTTGCAATAAAGAATTGAAAGACTATTTCATATCCCCCATCGCATATATCGTCATCTCTATTTTTTTGCTGGTGACAGGGTGGTTCTTTTTTACGACATTTTTCTATTACAACCAGGCGGACCTTAGAAATTTTTTTAATTTGCTCCCCATTACCTTTTCCTTCCTGATCCCGGCAGTCACCATGAGACTCTTTTCCGAGGAGTTGAATGTGGGCTCCTATGAAATGCTTCTCACCCTGCCGGTAACATTTACGGATATTCTTTTCGGGAAATTTTTAGCCGGCGTTTTATTTGTTGCTGTCGCCCTGGTCCCGACCCTTGCCTATCCGATATGCATCGCATTTATGGGCCAACTCGATTGGGGGCCTGTTTTCGGAGGCTATCTGGGCTCTATTTTGCTGGGTGCGGCGTTCGTAGCGGTAGGACTGTTTGCCTCATCCCTGACACGCAACCAAATCATTGCCTTTATCGTCGGCATGGCCATCTGCTTCACACTCACGTTGATCGACAAAATGCTCTTTTTCTTTCCCCCTTCACTGCTCGGCGTTATCGGTTATTTGGGTGCGGATTTCCATTTCAGCAACATCGCCAAAGGGATCATTGATTCAAGAGATGTCATCTATTTCTTAAGTGTTGTGTTTATCGGACTTTACGGAACCCATCTGGTCATGCAGGAAAAAAATTAAGGAGCTGAAAATGCGCACTCAGAAACGATATGCAAAATATTTCAAGTTCAGTCTCTATCTAACCGTCGTCGTGCTCATTAATGTTGTGGGAATGACACTGTTTTTCAGGGCCGACCTTACGAGAAACGAAATTTATTCCATATCCGATGCCAGCAAAAAGGTGGTATCCACACTTTCCGAACCGTTGACCATCGACGTTTTTTTTACAAAAAACCTGCCGGCACCCCACAACAATACGGAACGATACCTCCACGATCTGCTAAAAGAATATGCGATTCATGCCAACAAATATTTTAACTATCGATTTTATGACGTCAGCCCCGAAGCCGAGGGAATCAACGTTTCGACCGCAGAGAATCAGAAACTGGCGAACAATTACGGGATACATCCGGTTCAGATACAGGTTTTCGAAGAAGATGAAGTCAAATTCAAAAAAGCCTACATGGGGCTGGTGCTCATTCATGGTGACATGGTGGAACGGATTCCCACCATTACCTCAATCAATGGATTGGAGTACAAACTGACAACGGCAATACAGAAACTGAACAATAAGATCAGTGCATTGCTGAGCCTGAAGAATAAAATAAGTGTAAAACTGTTTCTATCTTCTTCATTAAAAACTGTAGCTCCGATAATGGGCATCAGCGAACTCCCTGAATACCCGGTCAAGCTAAAAGAGATTGTCGACCGTCTCAATGGCAAAAACTATGGGAAACTGGAATATACTTACGTCGATCCTTCGATGGAACCATCAACGGAATCGTCATGGAAGCGCTATAACCTCATGGAGCTTCAATGGCCTGATCTTTCCGATGGTAAAATCCAGGCCGGTACAGGAGTTATCGGTCTTGTGATGGAATACGGGGAAAAAGTCAGAAAGATACCGTTATTGGATGTTCTCACGCTTCCCATCATCGGGACACAGTACAATCTGGTGGACATGGATCAATTGGAAAACATCATCAACGACAACCTGGAAACCCTGGTCGATATCAATCAGGATCTCGGATATCTGGCGGATCACGGAACGCTGAGTATTTCGAGTTTTTCACCCATGGGCCAGCAAGATCCGAACGCTTTATCCACATTTTCAAGCCTGGTATCCAAAACTTACAGCATAAAACCCGTCACTTTAAAAGATCAGTCCATTCCCGGCAGCCTCAATTGCCTGGTGATCGCGCGTCCAACAGAAAAATTTTCCGATTATGCACTGTACCAGATCGATCAGGCCTTGATGAAAGGAACCAACCTTGCGCTGTTTCTCGATGCCTTCGAGGAAATCCAACCCCCTGATCAGCAACGTTTTGGATTCAACCGGGGCCCCAGCTATACACCGCTGGATACAGGGCTTGAAAAACTGTTGTCACATTATGGAATCCGTATCAAAAAATCATACGTACTTGATGAGAACTCCCACAAACAAAGGCTTCCCCGCGGTATGGGGGGTGGTGAAAGACCCATATATTTTGCTCCCATCATCAAAAATAAAAACATTAACCATGATCTAAAATTTCTGCGCGGCATCAAAGGGATGGTTGCGGTTAAAATTTCCCCTCTCGAGCTGGATGAGGCACGAATTTCCGAGAACAAACTCAAGGCTGTCAAGTTATTTTCATCCTCTGAAAAATCCTGGGAGATGCGTGAAAACATCAATCTAAATCCGATGTTTCTCAGCCCCCCGCCTTCGGATGACGAAAAGCAAAGTTTCCCGTTGGCATACATTGTTGAAGGGGAGTTTCCCAGTTATTTTGCCGGAAAATCGATCCCGGAAAAAACGTCTCAGGACGAAAATATCGATACCGTGGATAAAGAAGAAAACGTTCCCGAACCGGCAGAGAAAACAGCCCGGGTTGACATGTCGAAAATAAAAGGCCAAAGCGAAATCATATCAAAGGGGAAGCCCGGAAAAATTTTCTTGATGGCATCAACGGAAATGCTGAAAGACAATGTTCTGGAACCCGATGGTGAAAGCCCTAATGATATGTTTATTTTAAATACCCTGGATGCCTTGAATCAGCGGGAAAATATTGCCTTGATGAGAAGTAAGGTGCTCAGTTTTAATCCGCTGCATGATACCGGGTTGCTGATAAAGACTTTTGTCAAAATGTTGAATATCGGAGGACTCCCGGTACTATTGGTTTTTACCGGCCTGATTGTGTGGCTGCACCGCCGTTCCAGGAAAAAACGAATACGGGTGATGTTTCAAAAATAACGTGGAACCGTTTACGGGTTCAGAGTCAATTCTATTATGCAATCTTTCATCAAACTTGGACCGGAAACCGTTGAACCCTGAACGCGCATATAAAAAGAGGTGGATATGAAGCTGAAAAAAGAATATCTCATTCCGATTGCCATTCTGACAGCATTGATCCTTTATCTTGTTTTGCATCAATCAAACCGAACGCACTATCAGCTTCCGGAACTCCCCGCAGTTCCCGAGAAACAGATCTCAAAACTTGAAATCACCATGACCGATAATGTCATCATCCTGAACAAAAAAGACAACACATGGCATATTGAACCCAATGGGTATCTCGCTGGTTCGACAAAGGTCAAAAGTATGTTGAGCGTCATTGAAAAACTGAAACTGACAGCTCTGGTATCGGAATCAAAGAATTATATCCGTTATGATTTGGGTGACGATAAAAATATTCATGTAAAAGCCTGGATGGGAAAAACACTGGGGAGCGATTTTTATATCGGCAAAACAGCTCCAACTTTTCAACACACCTTTGTTAAACTGGCGAACGATCCCAACGTCTACCATGCCGGGGAAGATTTCAGGAGAAAATTCGACCTGACCGTCGATGACTTGCGGGATAAAATCGTGCTGTCATTCGAGCAAAATACCATTCGCGAAATTAAGCTTGTCCAAGAGAAAAATACAATCGCTCTTCATCAAAAAGAGATCGCCGAAACACCCCAGGATAAAAAAGATCAGGCAGATAATGCTTCCGAAGGTTCAAAACCCAAAATCGTGTGGGAGAATACAAAAGGTCAAACCGTGGATTCTTCAACGGTTGACAGTCTGTTGAGTTTTTTGAATCGGTTGGAATGTGAACAATATATTAACGATGTTAACAAAGCGGATTTTAATAACCCGATATATTCAGTAATACTGAAAGGTGAAGCGGAATATTCGCTGTCGATATTCTCGAAAAAAGATGAAGAGGCCAAAAACTATCCGGCAGTCTCTTCACAAAATGACGACCCATTTTCACTGTCCGATACACAGGTGGACAGTATAAAGTCAAAACTCGATAACTTTCTGAAGCAGAAATAACTCTGGTTCCAATCCCAAACTTTTGCGCAACCCCAACTTATAGCGGTGGTTTTATCCAAAACAAAAATTTCATCACGAAGGCACGAAATTTTAAAAACACGAAAAAGAATATTTTTTAATAAGGTTCATATCGCCTTTTGGGAAAATATATGGCGATGGACCGATTTCAACGAAATTCATTTATGTTAATTCGATAGGTCTTTTCAAAATGATAAACTCCCGCTTCCGGCATTTTACACATGAAACATCTGAATGACAATCGAGTCAACCCTTCGACCCAGACAAAAAATGACCGCAATCGACCGATCGCCGGCGCTCTATTCGTTCTGAGCGCTTCATTCCTGTTTGCAGTGATGGGAACCTTGGTGAAGGTGGTTTCCTCCTCGCTCAATAACGAGATGGTTGTTTTTTCCCGGAATGCCTTCGCACTCATCTTTATCTTGCCATGGCTCTGGTACAGTCGGCCTTCCGGCGGTGTCAGGACAAAATGCTTTAAGTTCCATATGCTGCGCAGCGGTGCAGGATTGGTGGCAATGTATTCTTTTTTTTATGCAATTGCCCATCTTCATCTCTCCGAAGCTTTTCTGCTTTCTGCGACTTCGCCGCTTTTCATTCCGCTGATTGCATCCGCATGGATCCATGAATCGGCAACCGCCTACGTTCGAGGGGCCGTCATTATCGGTTTTTTAGGAGTTGTTTTAATTCTGAAACCCGGATTCGCAAATTTCCAGCCCGCGATGTTTGTAGCGTTGATGTCCGGTGTTTTTGCTGCACTGGCCATGGTAACGATTCGTCGAATGTCCGCATCGGAACCGGCGATCCGAATCGTTTTCTACTTTGCGTTTCTCTCAACCATCATTTCCGCTGTTCCACTGTCCTGGGCTTGGGAATCCCCCAGACCTGAAATATGGTGGTCGATAGCCCTTATCGGCCTTTTGGCATCAGTGGCGCAATTTTTTCTAACCAGAGGATACAGCCTTGCCCCTGCGGCTCAAATGGGACCTCTGACATACGGGAGCGTCGTATTTGCAACCCTGAACGGCTGGTTGTTTTGGGGTGAGAATTTGGATAAGCTCACATGGGTTGGGGCAGTATTGGTCTGTATCGCCGGTGCAATAACCAGCCGACGAACCGAAACGCATATTTTCCCCGGCGCCGCCGGAAAACCAACGTCTTGAGGACAGATCATTCCAGTCAAGATAACAAATCCGCTACATAATCGATTGACACATCGTTAAGGTGTATTACATTCAAAACATTTAATGAGTTGTAAAGCAGAACGGTAATCTTGATGATTTGAAATTTTACGAATTAATCCATCTTAAAAACGAAGATAAAGGAGGGTTCTCACATGTATGATAAAAAATCGTTGTGTGACAAAATCAGAGAGTTGTACCCGGACATCGGTGAATGTGGCATTGATGTTGACGTCGAGTATGATGAAGCGCAAAAAGCATGGACAGTTAATTTAAAAAAGGATCATATCAAGTTAAAAACCTTTCTTGAAGACCAAGACGCCGATTTGTGCATGGAGGGAAAGCAGTGTGTCAGTCTGGGTATTGAAATTGCCCAGCTTAGAGACACCATTGCACAAATTTAGTCTGCGCGATTGCTGTCGTGTATCCTGTGGGAGACTTGGCCGCTTTGACCGGGGCCCGTATTAGAATTATGCCCGGACGGATAGTTTTGCGGACGGGCATAATGGTTTTGATTCTAACACCCTTCGTCATCAACGATTTTGAACCCGGTGGAAGACGGTGTTTCCGATGTCGCTGCCGGTTTTTGGATTGCTTCCACCTGTTTTTCAGGCTTAACCTCTGAAACAGCGGGCGTGGCAATGGTTCGATCCGGGTTGACGACGGCAAGTATCAGTCCCAAAAAAAGGAGTAAACCTGCAGCGGCTCGCTTGATTTTCGGCGAATCTTTCGGAAGCGTATCTTTGTCGCCGAATTTCTGTTCTATCTTCTCCACCAGCCGGTAGGCGCCGACCGCCACAAGGCAGATCAGAAAAGTGATAATACCCGAATTGATCCCGAACACGTTCGTGAGCCGAATCGCCCCCATGTCACCCGAGGTATAGAATCTCTCCACAAGCGGATAGACCTCCGCAAAAAAAACAGAGCCGATGATCATGCCGATGATGAAAATCAATCCGTCCAGTTTACCCGATGCCGTTGCTACCACGGATGTTGTCGGGCAGTAACCGCCCATGACAAACCCGATACCGAGCACCAGACCTCCGGCGATTTGCGGCCAGATAAAGGTGGGCAACAGATATACGCGCTCCAGATCGATCCAGCCGAAAACCGAAAAATAAAGAAGCCCGAGGATGCACACCACAATAGCCGTGAACATGACCTTTAGAACGGCGAAATCTTTAAGATAAAAGATAGCCGTCAATTTTCTGGGATTGCCGAACCCTGCTCTTTCGAGAACAAATCCGAACATAAAGCCGATAAGTCCGGCCAATTGAAGGCTGTAGGCAAAGTCAAACCATCCGAATTTATACAAAGGTCCCATTACAACCACTCCTTTTTGAAAAAATATGCGGTGGCATAAGCCCCCACAAAAATACACAACATGAAGACCCAGCTTCCGAATGCCAGTTGAGCTGCTCCGGTGAGGGCCTGACCGCTGGTACATCCGCGGGCCAGCCGTGCGGCGAATCCGGACAGAATTCCCCCACCCAAGGCCAGCCACAGCCGGATCGAAACGCCGATGGAAGGTCCCCGGGCCACCTCGCCCTTAATCCGATTGCTGATAAAGGCCGAAAACAGACCACCGAGAGCAGCACCCAATGTCAAAAAGACCAGCCAGGCCATAAGTGGTGATTTTCCCCCTTGAAGGTAAGTAGAGAAATACCCATTCGCTCTGGCATGTTCGGGTGCCACCAGGTTGACACCTGTGGTGGCGATCCGGGCAAACGATGCTGAAGAGCCCAAGCCTCGCCCCATGGAGTAAAAGGAAAAGAGAAGGATCAGTCCCAAAATGACACCGATAACGTACGGATTAGAATAGCGTTCTTTCATAAATCCTCCTTTATGAATCAGATGATCAGAAAATAACCGAGAAGTTCAATGCTCCAAAAATTTGATCGGAATCTTCCTTCTCGTTAAATTCTTTGGTCCTTAAAACATATGCGTAGCTAGACGGTACTGTTTATAGGTCAGCGCGAAACCGGCCATGATATCCTTAGACATACGATAAAGTTTGATGGTTTCGTAAAAAATAAGGTATTTTGGGAATTAATGATCTTGGTTTCTTACGACACGGCGTCAGGGTTGGACTTTTTCGGGAAACATCCGTTTTCTTGATTCAAGCCAATCCGACATTTCCATGAGGGTTTTGGACAGATCGTAGCGCCCTTTGGCAAACACCCCATAATCGCCGCCGCATCCCATGGCTGATGCAAAACGGATATGATTGCTGTAAATGAGCCAGGTACTGCTCCATTTTCTTTCGATGGCCTCGTCAAAGGGATTTCCTTCCGGCCCCGAATCGTTCCATTTAAAATCGGCCAGGTTCAGCCGCCATATTTCAGACATGATTCGGGTTCCGGCCAGGGTGCTGGCGTTGGTCTCGCGAATGGTGTTCTCAAATCGGTCCCACTGTCCGTTAACCCAGGTCGTAGCATGGCAACTCAAGCAGACGGCCTGCATATTTTCCCTGCGTATATTCATCTCTTTTCCCGTGATAAGATATTTTGAAGCAAATTCGCCGTCAAATGCCGTGGGCAGGGTCTGTCCGTCTTTATTCCGAATTTTTGTGGTATCCGGTTCTTTGGGGTGGGGATGGGCATAAATCAGGCCGAAAATCCGCCACGGTATCCGATTGTTCATCTGATGGGTGCGACCGGCCACGACCTTTTCATCGGTATTGACCAATAAACTTATGTGGCAGGCGGCACAGGTGGGTGCAGTGAAGTCTTTACCGACTGTCCAAGGCACGGCATCAAAGTTCCATGATGAGTTCATGCTGGAAAAAATATTCCCGTGTTTGCTGGATGAATAGACCTTAAACGCCGGTACGTCGGGGCCGATATGACATTCCTTGCACGTATAAGGTTTTCTGGCCATTTTCATTGAGAATGTGTGGCGTGTGTGACAGGCCGAACACGACCCCCGTGTTCCGTCCAAATTGATCCGACCGACACCCTGGTTGGGCCACCCTTCAATAATGGGAAATTCGAGTTCACCCGCCAACTCGGTGTCTCTGGTTTCATACCCCTTGACCGACAATTTGGTGCCGTGACAGTAATAGCAGGCTTCGGCCTTGGTGGCATCATTCGGGGGCTTAATGGTGATGCCTGGTTTTTTTTCATCAGCGAATTCTGCGGTTCCGAGGATAGTGTTTTGCAGCAGTTGATAAACAGGATTGGCCGCCAAATTATTAAAGGCATGGGCCATGATGTTATTGGCGTATTCATCGGCCTCCTGGATATGGCATGTGGCGCAATCCTGGGGACTGACCACCACATGAACATCGTATCCGTTGTGCTCAAAAGTATCCGCGTGGGCTTTGGATCTCTGTGTGTGGCATTCCGCGCATCCCACGGCGACGGTCAACAGGTTGTCCGGCACCTGTTCGCTTGACACCTTACGTGCCGGACCCTTTACCGCCATTGCCGTCTGGGATGTCACTTGAGCGTGACGGCTTTTCTGCCAGTCCTCCACAATTCCCGGATGCACTGTGGAGTGGCATTCCAGGCACTCTGACGTGGCGTCACTTACCGGCACATCGGCGGTCATGGCGATATTGGGGCTCCATAAAAAAAGACAAACAATAACCAGGCATACTATTCTTTTCATATTCAACTCCTTTTTGTCCAAAACAATGATACGAAAATTGAAAAAAATCACAATTCAATGAAAAGTTGTCTAAGGATGTCTTTTCGGAAGTGACGCCTATTTTTTCATTCATAGGCTACCTTATAATCGTTTGGTTTCTTAGTTGTAAATTTTGTACCTTTCTTGACAAAACTTTTTTTCTTCTTGCCGCAAAGACACCAAGAACAAGCGACAAGGTAAAGCCCTTTGTGTCTTTGTGCTTTGGTGGCAGATATTTTTGGTTCCAACTTGTCCGGGAAAGGATTGACCATCAATGTTCCACAGGGACATTTTCTATTTTATTGCTCAAAAAAACGTTTGAACTTTCGCTTTTACTTTCACCTTAAATAGGTTTATAATCCGAATAAGAATCTCATCAAACACATCAAACAGATTAATCAAGGGGCGTTTCATGATGCTCGAAAAAATGAAAGAACT
>JAWOIY010000094.1:0-5572 GCA_046484425.1 Desulfobacterales bacterium
TTTGTCAAAGAGCGCATCTGGGACCAGTTTTTTTTCCTTTAAGAACCAGACAAACATCAAACGGGTTATCAGACGGATGACACTGGTCGCATTTCTGACTTCCCGGTCTTTTTCAGCATCGTCCGGAAACTCGACATGCTTCAGGGCCCAGAAATACCAGTTGGACAAATCCTGGTAAAAACGCTTGCTCAGCAGGGCAACACTGAAAACTTCCTGCCAGTAATTGTAAAGCTCTTCAAAAGTGGTGACGGCCTTTTTGCCGGAGGTGGGGATGGCCAGATTTTGCAGGATTTTTAAATGGCCGGTATGGGTTTTTACCGTGTCAATATCCATGAGCAGGGATACTTTACCGGCTTTTTCACCTTCCCGCCATTTTTGCTTGTAATGAATTCTTTCGCAGTTTGAAAAACAAATATAATGGCTGTATTTAAACACAATAACGACCGGAGTATAGTGAAATTCTCGGTTAAAGGTTCTTGTAACTTCTGCCATTTGGCCACGGGTCGGGAGCTTTCCGCCTTCCCGGTCAAGGGTAACGCCGAATATCAGAAGTCCGTCATAATCCTTTTTTTTCAGTTGGTTATTATCAATGGTTGAGGGCTGTTGATTAAAGGCCCTGTCATCCACCATCCCTAAAAAGTAAACATCGTTGATCATCTGGTGTGCGGGGTTTTGGGGCTTATAGGTATTTGAAATGATATCTTTGGCAAAAGCAGGCTGTGCAGTCATATAATGAACGGGGATATTCAGATCTTTAAAGAATTTTTTTATGGAAAAATAAAAATCCTGATCGCTAAAATATTGCAGATTCATCTTATCCCCCGGGCATTAACTTACCAGAAACCAGACGATTAAATCAAAATTATCACTTTGAAATTTATCTTCAATTGTAATATTTTCCTTGAGTCTCTTTACGGCGGAAATGTCACCGGTTTTTAATTTGTTCAGTACGTCTTTTGCGGATTTGCCCATTTTTATTCTGGTATTGCCTTCTTCGTCTTCGACTTCTTCAACCGCGCGCTTTTTCAGCCATGATTTCATGGAATCCGCCAGAGACCCAATGGCCTCTGCTTCGCCCCTGTCAACTTCCGGCGGCACAGAGCGGTTTTTATCCTTGTGTTTGGCAAGGGCATCGAGCACATCTTTCTGGTTCAGCAAAATGCTGTTGCCCTCTATATCGATAAAAATCAAATCGTGGGAGCTGTAAGAAAATTCCGTAACGCCGGAAGGGCGGGCAGGGTATCCCAACAAGGCAATGATTCCGTCTAGGGGGCAAATTTCAGTATCCCTTTTAAATCCGGTATATACGCCTTTGGGCATTTTATCGTATTTGTCTTTGGCAAGGTTCAATTCTGCATTCAAGTCCTGCCTGAACGGTTCCAGCGACAGATCTTGAAATCCCAGACCCTGGTCGCTGATTTCAATATCATCCCAGGATGTCTGCATCTGCTCTAACATTCTGGCATTTTGGGATTGCTCCAGTTTTTCGTCTTCAATACGCTCTTTTAAGTCGGACGTGAAATGCTTGTCTATTTCCGAGCCGGCCAGTTTCATTACCGTCATCCGGTTTTCAATACGGCCTTGCAAATTCAAGTAGCTGTTAATATTATCCGAAGGCCAGAAATTTACACCATATATGGTATCATTAATAGAAGCCAGACGGTCGATCCGGCCCATTCTCTGAATAACCCTTACCGGATTCCAGTGAATGTCGTAGTTTATGACATAGTCACAATCCTGCAAGTTTTGGCCCTCGCTCAAACAGTCGGTGGTAATCAATATGTCAATCGGGTTGTTCAGTTGTTTTTCGATATTCGGATGAGACTTGCAAACCCATTCTTTCCATTTTTCATACTTTTCAAAAGATGATAAGTTGTCCTGCACGTTAAATGCCTTCCATTCCTTTTCCATGTATAGCTTGGTGTAAGGTCCGAACCGCTCCAGAATGGGTTCGAATTTTAAATGGCTGCGATCCGAGTCATCGGTTTTCGACTCGTCACCGCTGACAACGGCCAATCTTTTGAACCCTCTCGCTTTAAGCTGTTCAAACAGATAAAAGGCCGTATCTTTAAAAACCGTGAAAATGATGACTTTTTGATTGTTGTTGTTATTTCCGCTTTGGCGCTTTTCGTTTATTTTTGAAATCAATACTTCCAGTTTGTCATCCTTGCTCTTATGGTTATTTTTCTTTTCAAGCTCGCTGGTTATGGTTTCTTTAAAGCGGTAAAGATTGGAACAAAGACTGTCGAGACTGGCAATGTCTTTTTTAAGATCCTGTTTGTATGCTTCAAGGTTGCCTGCGCTGTCTATTTCGGAGAGTTTGACCTTGCGCTTTTTGCCTAAGGTGAACTCATCCAAATCCGTTTCTTCGTCTATTTCAAAAAGCGCGGTTTGAGAGCTGTCATCAATGGTATCATCTTCTTTCAATTCCTGGTATTTGTTGATTCTGCTCAAAGCGTTTTCATGATGCGCCAGAATTTTTTCAACGGTAGACAAAAAAGAAAACCAGGAAGACTCAAGTCGTTTCACCATCAAAATGTACATCATTTTGACCAGAAAACGATCCCTTTGCTTTTCATCCCTTAAGAGATCGACATCTTCTTCCTGCTCTATATAAAATGACGGCTGGTAGCCGGAGAGCATGGGGGGAAAATTGTCAAACATTTCTTCGAATGTATCGAAATTGCCGATCTGTTTTGGCGTTACAAAAACATTGTCAGGCCTGGTGCGATTGGGAAACGAAAGATAATCCGCCTGCTCCTGGATCATCTTTCGGGTTCTGGCAACGGTCAGGGAGTCAGTCAGTCTGAAAAAATTGGAGGGAAGCTTTTTGATAAACTCGCCGATGGTTCTTTTGTCTTCATTGAGCCATTCATTAAATGCCTTTTTGGCATTCCGGAATGTATAATCGATGTTGCGTATACCCAAGGTATCGAAAAACCCTTTGGGATCATTTTTGACCATGAGTTTGAACTGGTTTCGAATGTCCAGCAAGGAATTGTTTATCGGAGTGGCGGAAAGCATGAGTACTTTGATATTTTCATTCTTTTTCAGCAGGGTGTCTACCAGATAATTATATCGATTCGATTTAGCGTTTCTAAGGTTATGGCTTTCGTCAATAACCAATAATTTGGGCCGGTCACTCTGGAAATATTCTTTTATTTTCAAGGCATCCTGATGGCGCTCAAGGCGGTTATCCTGCAAGTCCGTATGGAAACGGATGGTATAGTTAAACTGATCCTCTTCAAAGAGAGAGTTTAGCTTGACAATAAACTTTCTCCAGTTTTGTTCCAGTTTTTTGGGGCACAAAAGGATAATCTCAAAACCCTCAAGTTGAAAAAATTTCATCACTGCCAGCGCACACCAGGTTTTACCCAGCCCGACTGCATCGGCGATAATGGCGCCGTTATATTTTTGAAGCATTTTAATTAAGCTTAAGGCGCCTTTTTGCTGAAATTCATACAGGGTATTATAAATAACCGTGTTTTCAAGTCGTCCGATTTTACGGTTAAAATTGGGATCCTCCTTATCTGTAATGATCTGTTCGCCAAAAAGCTCAAAAAGCACCTTATAATATAATTCCCGCGGTGTGTACTGGACAAAAATGGTTTCAATCTCTTTAATCAAGTATTCTTTAAAATCTATTTTTTCCCCGTCAACAGTCTTTTTGCGGTGTGCCTTGTCACTCGACCATAAATTTTCAAACCATTCTTTAATCTCGTTATAATCGGATTGGGTTCCCTGACCGATGATGTTTAATTCTGCATTATGTGTGCTTTTAAATCCAATGCCGGCTTCAGTCAGGTTTGAGCTGCCCATGATATAATAATGCTCCGGTGCCTCTTGGGAGGCGCTTTCAAAAATATAGGCCTTGGCATGACAAAAATTGGGTTCAAGTGTTTTAAGCTCAACTTTTTCCTGCTTTAAAAAAGATACGGCTTCTTGGGCTATCAAACTTAATTTTAGCGCAGCCTCTATGGTTATATTGTCATTTAGTAAATCTATGGTACGAACTTTAATATTTTCGGTGTGAACGATATCGCCGAGCACAAAATTAAACGCTTTAATTTTATCATTAATTTTATCAGATAGATATGCAAGCGCCCCGATAGTAAAGTATCCGGTTACCAAGCTGAATTTTCCCTCTTTCGTATATTTTGCAATCCACTCATGAACTTTAAGATTTGTATTTTTATTGTCTAAAATCATTTTTTTCTCGCACAATCATTTTTGATTTCAATGCCGGCTTAAATTGGCAATTCCACATATTTTCCGGGCCAGACCAGTTCGGTTTTCGTTACCTCTATCTTCGCCATGCTATTCCCCTTGCTTTTGTTTGGTCTCTTCTCGAAACTCAAATCGCTTCTTTAAAGTATTCGCTGTGAAGAAAGGGATCACCTTGTCGTGCTGAAGCCGACCCACCACAATCCCGGGGGCGATTCCGGGTTCCTTTGCGAACCTCTAAATCTCCAATTCGTTGAAAAGATCGGCATCAAGGAAAGCCTGATAATTGTCTGGAGGGATGAGCAGGTCCTAAGCAAATCGGTTAGCCTCCTGTTCCTTCTCACTTTTCATTCTTTTTCGAAAAAAGTATCTTTTCCAGCCCGACAATCAGCGGAGGAAGATCATGGATAATCGTGTTCCAGAGCACGTCCAGATCTACAGCGTCGTAGCCGTGAACAAGCCGGTTGCGCATCCCGACGATTTGAAGCCAGGGGATTGAGGGGTATTTTTCTCTGCTCTCGTTTCTAACGCGGACGGCTGCTTCACCGATGATTTCAACCAGGCGGACCAGAGACAGCTCCAGCATCCGCTCACTGTCCAGGTCCGAGCGTTTTTTCCCTCGGACCATTGACAGTGCTTCTCGCGCATGATCCAGCATGTCCCGGAAACGTATTTCGTCATTATGCTGCGACATACTGATCCTTTGCTTCGGCCAATACCTCGTCTCTAAAATATTTGCTGATGAATCCAGGTGTATTCATATCAACCTTTCGACCAAGAATCGCGCTTAATTCCAGTTCGATTCCAGCCAGGCGAATCATTCCAACCCGTGCTCCCGGCTCGAATTCCACCAGCACGTCCACGTCGCTGTCGGGCGTAAAATCGTCTCGCAGCGCTGAACCGAATAAGGCGAGGCGCCGGATACGGTGGCGCCGACAGAATTCCGCAATTTGTTCCTGAGGGATGTCGATATGTCGGTTTTTCATTTGATTTTTCTCGTGTTATATCTTTTTGGGTATTCAGTTATTCCAATAATGGATCATTCTTTGAATATCCTCTCAGGCCAATTTCTTTATATGAGTGAGAGTTGAAGATACTGTATATCTTATTTTCAGTAGTCGAGTCGATTTTATTGTCTAATTTTATGAAACTTGTTGAAAAATTACATCGATTTAAGCCAACTTATCAATATATATAGGAATTGTAAAGAATAATCAGGTTCGATAGAATGGTAGTATGTGTTCAGGGGGGCAGTCATTTCACCTTCATTTCAGTGTCTCCGTCACTGGTATTTTCAGTGAGTTAGCAGTGGTGGCATTCCTGCCCCCTCCGCGTTCTCCCGCGAAAA
>JAWOIY010000218.1:0-8462 GCA_046484425.1 Desulfobacterales bacterium
GCGGCGATAAACACGCTCCGCGGATAGGTTTTCCCGAACACCTGACCGTAACGTTGTCGGCCTGCAAGCCAGAGCAAAGAGAGAAACAGCAGAAACAGAACCAGGCCGCCGATATTGAGCAGTGCCGGAAACCGGTCGCCAAACGACAAGAAGGACAGATAATATTTAATTTCGCCGAAATAGAGCAGTACCGAAAAAAAGACCAGCGCCAGGATGGAAAGCCGCTTTTCAGACCGGAAATAACCGCTTGAGCTCCGAGTTCCGGCACCCCTGAATGCTCGGCGGGCAATAAAGAGATAAAGGCCGACGCCACCAACGAAAATCATCAGAAATTCAAGTGGTGATACCGCAGGAGTTTCCGGAACTGAAGCGACGGAGAAGAGAAAGATGGCAGTCAAAAAGACCAGCAGGTTGGCGTAAATCACGATTCTTAAAAACCTGGTTGAGAGGGTGAATAATAGACGAATACCAGCAATAATAGCCATCCTTACCAACTCGAGCAAGGACGGCGCCCCCGGATCTCTCGGGGAAGAAAGCCGGTTCAGGCCGGCCGGAGCCGGACAGCCGCCCGGAATATATGCTGCCGTGGGTTTTTTATTGACTTTTGCCGGATCTTCATTTTAAATAAAAAGTTTCACTGCCCGGCAGGGCGCATAGCTCAGCTGGCTAGAGCCACCGGCTCATAACCGGTCGGTCGTAGGTTCGAATCCTACTGCGCCCACCAATGGAAACGATCAGTCCCGTGACATGATCTTGAAAACAAAGAAAACGACACACAGACAACAAGGGGTATCGATCATCCCCTTCCCTATTAAGACCGGACGGACAGGAGAAACAAAGCGCTCCTGGACGGAGCTGGATACAAGGTACACCCCGACCCGGGATGTACCTTTTTTTTATGCTTTTCCTCGTTGTTGTGAGCACACTCCATGGCGGTTAGCGTAGCGGACATCATCACCTGCCTCGACGAGATTGCACCATTTGCCGTCGCCGAATCCTGGGATAACGTCGGCTTGTTGATCGGCGAGCGAAACCGAGCGGTCAACTCAATTCTGGTCGCCCTCGACCCAACCTGTCAGCTCCTCGATGAAGCGCTCCAACACGGCGCCGATACGGTGCTCACCCACCACCCGGTTATTTTCAAGCCCCTGCTCACCATCAACACGGCCGATCCAACCGGGAATTTTCTGGAAAAGGCACTGAGCGCCCGGCTGACCGTCCTGGCCTGTCATACCAATCTCGACAGTGCCGAACGGGGCGTCAACGATATCCTGGCACAGCGTCTCGGTCTGATCGATCTCACACCGCTCATCCCCGCAGCGCGTTCTCCCGCGAAAAGCATGCGGGAGCACGCGGAGGGGGCAGGAATGCCACCACTGCTAAGTCACTGAAAATACCAGTGACGGAGACACCGAAGTGAAGGGAAAATGACTGCCTTCCCCCAGAACACATACTCAAAATAAGTATATAAAGGAGAGAAAAACATGATAAGGATCCCCACAAAGGTACTCTTGGTCGATGATGAGGAAGATTTTGTGGAAATGCTTTCCCTGAGGTTAAATGAACTGGGTGAAAAAGTTTCTGCAGCCTACAGCGGACAAAAAGGACTCGATACATTGGCAAATACGCCCATTGATGTGGTTATTCTGGATATCAAGATGCCCGGAATGGACGGTATCGAAACCTTAAGAGAAATAAAGAAAAAATTCCCCCTGGTGGAAGTCATTTTGCTTACCGGACACGGGAGTACCGAAACCGCTGTCCAAGGCATGAAATTAGGCGCTTTTGATTATCTCATGAAGCCTGCGGATTTCAGTGAACTTTCCACCAAGCTGGAAGGGGCCAGGAAGAGGAAGGACGAACAGGAAGAGCGGATCCGAAAAGCCGAAGCCAAGCTTTTGGTCAGGAGAAGCGGAGGGCTTTCCTAATATTTCAGATATTAATGCCGGGATGCCGGCTGCAAATAGACGAAAAGATATGATTGAACAACCAAATTAGGTCATCTAAGGGGAGGATATTATGACGACACCGAAACACTGCCCGGGTTTTGAAAATTTCAAGACACTCAAATCTTTTACGTGCAATTGCCCGAGTTGCGGAAAAGAAGTGGAAATATTTTCAGATGAATTTGATAAAACTCATGTATGCGACGGCTGCAACCTGCAGATAGATTTTGCCCAGTGCAAATTGGAAGGAACAAGCTAAACGTTCCATGGTGATTTCAGCCGTTCCCGGCTAAGATTTCAATTTAGTCCTTTTATGGCAAGACAGGTTTATTTTACCCTGAAAACCAGGCCCTTCCCCGCAATGCGGGATCTTCGAAAGGACCATAGTTTTTACTCGGATATCTGAAAGTTATTGTTTCCGGCTTGGGTGCATTCATTATGAACGCATTATAACGCATTATAAATACACAGCGAGTTGTTTCATTTAGGAGGTATAGAATTTGAAGGCCATGAAAGTTCTTTTTGTGGATGATGAAATGGATTATCTGGAAACACTGATGAAGCGCATGAAAAAACGCGGCGTGGATGTTGTGGGGCTTGGAAGCGGCGAGCAGGCACTCGATTATTTGAACAAACAGCTCGTAGATGTGGTTGTATTGGATGTCAGAATGCCGGGTATCGGCGGAATAAACACGTTAAGAGAGATTAAGAAGATAGATCCTTTGATGGAAGTCATTATGTTAACCGGTCACGCCAGCATAGAAGCGGCCATAGAAGGCATGGAAGTGGGCGCTTTTGATTACCTTATGAAACCAGCAGACTTTGATGAGCTTTTTTACAAGCTTCAGGACGCTTTTAAAAGGAGAACCTTACAGAAACAGAAAATTGAAAAACTCGGAATTCTCAAGATAACAGACCAGAATAAAGGAGAGCAATCAACGTGAACTTTTTAAAACAATGGGGACAATTTATGATGATGGGTGCAAGGACTCATGCACGGTGGGAGATTGGTGTATCCAATACCATTTTTAGCGATAAAAAACGACTGTTAATTTTAGGCTTGCTGACCATCCCCATTATCTTGGGAGGTATGGCGTTTGCTGACCAGATCGGCGGGGCGTTGCCAAATTTATTGGGGGGCAAAAAGGCTTACAGTCCTGCGTTTTACAGTACAGGCATATTTATCGTCTCCATTCTTATCGGACTGGGCGCCGGGCTGATTACCGGCTCCATTGGTGCCGGCGGCGGATTTATCATTGCACCCGCCCTGATGAGTGCCGGTGTCAAAGGTATTTTGGCGGTGGGAACCGACCTTTTCCATATTTTCGCAAAAGCCATCATGGGAAGCGTCATCCACCGGAAGCTGGGGAATGTTTCCGTGGCCCTGGCAATGGTCTTTTTAATCGGGGCCATTTTAGGCGCAACCATCGGCGGTGTCATTAACCGCCTGTTATATGAAATCAATCCAGTTCTCAGTGACGCATTTATCACGACCGTCTATTCTTTAATGCTCGGTTTTCTGGGTAGTTATGCCATGACCGACTTTCTAAAGGCCAAAAGGGCCGAACGCAAGGGGTTTCACGGAAGGGAGGTCCATGGCAAAAAAGCTGAAGGAGCGGAAATGGGGAACCTTCCCAAAAAGCTCCAGGCGATTAATCTTCCGCCAAAAGTTAAATTCGATTATGACCTTACACCGGAGGGGAGAAGTATTTCGTGGGTCTTTCTGGTCTTAAGCGGCGCTTTGGTTGGACTTGCAGCTGCAATCATGGGCGTTGGCGGCGGGTTTTTAACATTCCCGATTTTTGTTTATATTCTGGGCGTTTCCTCCATGACCACGGTGGGAACCGACATCTTTCAGATTGTGTTCACCGCCGGCTATGCCTCAATCAGCCAGTACGCGATTTACGGGTTTATTTTCTACACGCTTGCCATGGGGATGTTATTAGGGTCCCTGGTGGGGATCCAGATAGGGGCGATTGTTACGAAGGTCGTTCACGGCATCACGATCCGCGGTTTCTACGCTATGGCGGTCCTCGCCGGTTTTGTGAACCGTGTCTTTGCGTTACCGGCCAAGCTGGGTGCCCTGGGTATCATTAAAATATCCAAAGGAACCGGAGCGTTACTGGAGAAAATTGGAATATGGGCATTTTTCTTCGTAATACTGGGATTCGCGGTTTGGGTCATCGGAACGTTTTTAATGAATATCCGAGTTCTTAAAGGTGGGGAGGCTGAATCATGATAGAAAAAAAGAAAGAGTTTTATATCGGCTTTGGATTGTTGATCGGATTTGCAGCCATATTGATCATCATCTTTTCCCCGGTATTCAAGGGACAAAACGGCCTGGAATATTTAGACGACTTGTACAATTCCATTTCAAAGGGGTCGGCCTATTACATTCCAAAGGTCAAGGCGGAAACAGAACCGTTTGCCGGAAAGTCGGTCAGCACGACCATTGAGATGGCAGACGAGAGCCAGACCCAACAGGTAGCCGCTTTGTTTATGAAAGGCGGCGCACTGGTCAATATATCCGGAAACCGATTGAAAATTGAGGGGGATCTGGGGAAAATCCTTGCCAATTGCCTTGAGGATGCAGACCGAATGTATATGAATGACGGACAGGCCATTTCTACGAAATACGGATACAACGAAAGACAGGTTCTCTTTAACTGGTGGCAGGCACTCAGTGCGATGGATAAGGCTTTGAAAAAGCAAAAACAGTTCCAGGAAGCAAAAATTCTTGATTTGGTTGTAAAGAAAGCGGTGGAGACTTCTTACAACTACTACCAGATCGAGCCCCAGAAAATATCCGATCGCGCCTTCATTGTCTTATTTTCTTTGGTATTTTATGTCCTCTATACCCTCTGGTATGGTTTTGCAATTATGTTCATGTTTGAGGGGTGGGGCATGAAGCTTGAACATTAACCTGAATATGTCATGAAATATCCGGGTCAAGAGGGTTGAAGTTTATCCGTTGAAAAGGCTGAAAGCAAACGGTCCTGCCTTGCTTTTGGCCTTTTTTTCAGGTAATTTATGACATGTATAGTATGTTGTAAGGAGCATTCGCATTATTTTGATCGGAAACGCCGGGACTTAAAATTATGGGCGCATTGTTTGACCATTTTAGAAAGTTTTTTATAAAAAAGCCAAAACCTAAGGCTGCTGACGTCGAACAACTCCGCATTGCTTTCAAAGATCGGTATCACAGTTTTAAGCTCCTGCTGAATGCCAACAACAAAGCTCTCGAGATTATGGCCGATATGGAGCGGGCGCTTCAGGGCAGACAACCCTTTGGCATGACGTTTATTCGGGCGAGTTGCACGGCGGTTTCCGTCAATGTATTTAATATGGTAAAAAATATCGAGAAACTTGCCCAGGGCAAATACGGGGAACTCAATACACGGTTTATTGATATTCAGCAAAAGATCGATGGCTTGCTTTCACAGAAGAAATCGATGAGAGATGAAAGGCTTGTTATACCCATAGATGATGTGAATAAGGAGATGAGTGATGTTGTAGGGAACAAGATGGCCAATCTTGGAGAAATAAAGAAAAAGCTTCAGATCAGGATTCCCACGGGATTTGCCATTACTTCGGCAGCCTATGAAAGGTTTATAAAAGAAAATGACTTGCAGGCGGAAATTGACCGGCGTTTTCAATCCGCTGATGTGGATAATATTGAAAAGCTTTTTACTCTGAGTTCAGAAATCCAGCAGCTTATTATCAAATCCAGGATACCGGATGATCTGGTCGATGCCGTCAAGCAGGCCTATTACAAACTTGAATCAGAAACAAAAGGTAAAGTCACTTTGGCGTTAAGGAGCAGTGCTCTGGGAGAAGATACGCAGGAGAGTTCGTTTGCGGGCATGTATCGGAGCGAGCTAAACGTAAGTTTTGATAGCATTTTCCAAGCATACAAGGAGATTCTTGCCAGCAAATACTCGCTTCAGGCTGTCACCTACCGATTGAGCAGGGGATTTAAGGATGAAGATATTTCCATGTGTGTGGGATGCATGCGAATGGTAGATGCCGTAGCAGGTGGTGTCATTTATACTCGTAATCCCGTTGACATGGCCGACGATTCGATTTTTATCCATTCCGCATGGGGGTTGCCCAAGTCGGTTGTTGACGGTAGTGGTGCCTGCGATCTTTTTGTCGTTTCAAAAAAACCTCCCAGAGAAATTATCCGTAAGAAAATAAACGCCAAAGAATTAAAATTTATCTGCCTGCCGGAAGAAGGGGTCTGCCGCATGGAGTTGACCGGAGATAAAAAGGATTTGGCCTCAATAGATGATAAAAGGATATTGGATTTGGCGGAACTTTCGGCCAAGATTGAAGCGTACTATGCAATGCCCCAGGATATTGAATGGGCTGTTGCTGAAGATGGCTCTACATATATACTGCAATGCCGACCATTGAAGCAAATGGGAATGTTAAAGACGGACATTCCTGAACCCGGAGCAGTAGATGACACCATCATTACCAAAGGAGGAATCACCGCAAGTCCGGGCGCAGCCAGCGGGAAAGTCTATCTGGTGGACAAGGGGATAGATATGCTGCGGTTTCCTCAAGGGGCGGTGCTGGTTACCAGGCAGGCACTTCCCATATGGGCTTCCCTTTTAAATCGGGCTGCCGCCGTAATAACGGAACAGGGTGGCTTTGCCGGGCATCTTGCCAGCGTGAGCAGGGAGTTCGGAGTCCCTGCGCTGTTTGGGGTGCCCGATGTTGTAAATCGATTGAATCATGGTGAGATGGTCACCGTTGATGCCGACGCTTTGGCAATCTATAAGGGAAAAATCGAGGCTTTGCTGGTGAAGTCCGAGACAAAGAAAAACTTGATGGACGGTAGCCCGGTTTACGAAACCTTAAAACAGGTGAGCAGCCTGATCATCCCTTTAAACCTGCTCGATCCGGATTCTCCTTATTTTAGTTCGGTCAACTGCAAAACTTTCCATGATATAACCCGGTTTATCCATGAAAAAGCAGTGTATGAGATGTTCAATTTTGGTAAGGAGCATAACTTTTCAGAAAAATCGAGCAAACAACTTTTTTATAACGTGCCGATGCAGTGGTGGATTTTGAATTTGGACGATGGATTCAAGGAAGAGATAGACGGCAAATATGTTAAACTGGAAAATATCGCCTCGATTCCGATGCTGGCTTTCTGGAAAGGATTCATCGCCGTTCCCTGGGAAGGCCCGCCGGCAATTGACGGCAAGGGTTTGGCGTCGGTTATATTTCAATCGACTGCAAACAGGAATTTAATCCCCGGTCTTCGTTCAACCTATGCCGCCCGTAATTATTTTATGATCTCCAAGAATTATTGCAGCTTAAGTTCAAGGTTGGGGTATCACTTTTCCATCCTGGAGGCACTGATCAGTGAGCGTTCCATGGAAAATTACATCAGTTTCCAATTTAAAGGCGGCGCGGCAGACCATCAGCGACGACTTGGAAGGGTTCATTTTATTGCAGAAATACTTCAAGGTCACGACTTCAGGGTAGATGTAAGGAAAGACAATCTCATTGCGCGAGTGGAAGGCCATGATATGGATTACATGAAAAAACGCCTCGAAATTCTGGGTTATTTGACGCTTCATACCCGGCAGCTCGATATGATCATGAACAACAATGCCGCCTTGAGCCATTATCAGGTAAAAATTAAAAAAGACCTCCGTAACATCCTCGATTCAAAGTAAAATTTTCCCTTTTTTTTAAATCTTAATCCTCTGTTTTCCATACGAATCAGCCTGATGAAAAATTCAGTAATGTTCCAATTTTTCCACAAACTACCCCGTTAAACCGTGTGAAGGGAATCAATTGCAAAATAAAACAAATACTGATTTCAATAAAGGCGAAAACCTTTGGTCAACCACCCTGTTTTAATTTCTTTACAATGTGTAAATATTTCTGACATTCGGTTTTGCCTGAAAGATTTCCATCAGCAACAGCATAGTAAATAAAGATTATAAATCTAATCAGTTATCCAAAGCCATTCACTTCCGGTTTTTGGCACATTCATTGCTCATTAAAAGGCATTAAAAAAAGTATCCGTCGACATTAAAAACGCCGGAAGTAACCCTAAGATACAAATGACATTTGTCGTCAGGTATTCTCCGGACACGAACAAGAACCGTGGTAAATGAATCTAGAAAAAATGCAGGACACCGAATGCGTATTGGTCGTGGATGATGAAAAAGCCATTCCGCACGTATTATTCCCCATCGCGCCTCAAGGATAAAACATGAAGTCGAATCATTTTTCAGCAATAAGAAGAATGCTTTTTGCCTGTATGATCTTGGTTCCGCTGATCCCCTTTGTTCTCGCGCTAGGTACCGGATATTATTTTTTCACCACATCGATAGAGAACAATACAATAGCAAGCATGAAAAGAATTGTGGAAGATCACCGCCAGATGATCGAGTCCTTTCTCGAAGAGCGGAAACACGATTTGGATTTTATTTTGTATTCCTATACGTTCGACGATCTCAGCCAATCTGAACAACTGGACACCGTTTTTGA
>JAWOIY010000024.1:0-43853 GCA_046484425.1 Desulfobacterales bacterium
ATTCAACAAGGCCTCACCTTCAATTGGGAGGCGATTTTTTTCTGAAGGAACAATTCATCCAATTGATGTGGCATCCTCCAGTTTAAGATTTTGAAAAATTTTTTGAAAGGAGGATGTTATCATGACCAATGGAACCGTTAAGTGGTTTAACGACCGAAAAGGTTTCGGATTCATTGAGCAAGAAGAAGGGCCGGATGTGTTTGTTCATCATTCAGCAATCAACGCAAACGGTTTTAAATCCCTCAATGAAGGCGACCGGGTTTCCTTTGACATAGAGCAAGGGAAAAAAGGTCCTTCCGCCGCAAATGTCACAGTGATTTAACCTTATGTTCTGAATGAAAAGGGCATTCCTTCCAATATCGAGGGGATGCCCTTTCTATTTGTTGTTATCAAAAATTTCAGCCAAGGAGGAAACAAATTGGCAAGATCAAATTATCAATCAAATAAACGTCAAAAAGAATTGGCAAAAAAGAAAAAGAAAGAACAAAAAAAACAACGCAAACTGGATAAAAGCATTATAAAATCAGAAGATAATCAAAATCAGCCCCAGGAAGAAGGAGAGGATCTATAAGTATAGAAACCGGATGAGAAGAAGAAAAGAGATGCGTTAAAAATAGTGATTTCTCGAGACGGTGCAAAAAATAAAGTGAAGCCTTCTCAGCCCTAAAGGGCGGGGTCAAGGGGAGTTATACAAAAGGACCTCCTGAGCATTTGCACAAGTTATAAGAAAAGGAAAAACTTTATATGGAAGGTTACATCAAATCGTACAGTGAAAAAAAAGGCTACGGTTTTATACACACTGAAGAATATGGGGTCGTTTTTGTTCATAAATCGGGCATCAAGGAATTTGGGCATTTCGGCTTACAAAAGGGTGACCCTGTAACTTTTGAATTAAAAGAAACCTTTAAAGGAAAACAAGCCGTCAACTTAAGGCCCATCAAATCCTATTAATATGGTAATATTCTGTATTGACAACAACTTTATCATTATAAATAATATTAAAAATGTAAATATGTGCTCACCGGGTAGAGACGCTAATGGATATAAAAAACGTCGTGGGCACAGCTTTCATGACTGATTCAATCACCCGTTTCTTCAAAAAAACCAGGGGACATTGAAGCAGAGCGCCGTGTACGGCGTCAGAACTGTTTACCATGCTTGACAGAACAACAGATACAAAGGGAAATGGTTCGGTCCCGGTGCGTTGGCGGCGGATACTCCTCAACCGATGGCTTTTGGCCGGGGTCGTGACAGTGGTGCTGTACGCGCTGTTTGGCTTTTTGCTGGCCCCCTGGCTGCTCACTCGTTATGTGGGCAATTTCGCTGCGGAAAAGCTCAAGCGAAAAGCGACCATTGCCGAGGTTCGCATCAACCCGTTTCTGTTTACCCTTGAAGGCAAAGGAGTTACATTCCAAGAAGCGGACGGGCGTCCTATTCTTGGCTTCGAGCGTCTGTTCGTAGACTTCGAGCTATCGAGCCTCTTTCGCTGGGCATTGACATTTGCCGATATTCGAATAGATCAACCGGTACTGTACGTGGAGCTTCAGCCCGATGGCCGTCTCAATCTCGCGGCGCTTTCGGACGAATTCCCCAAGTCGGAAGATCCACAACCTGCCGACCGTCGACCGACACGGGTCCTGGTGAAGCATGCCGCGGTCAGTGCCGGCAGTTTTACCTTCAGTGACCAATCCGCCTCTACCCCTGCTACCGAGACCTTTTCACCGATTAACCTTGAGTTCAAAGAAATATCGACCCTCCCGGAACGCAAAGGCCCCTATACTGTAAAGGCCGATCTTCCCGGCGGCGGTATGGTGGGCTGGCAGGGGGAAATATCCCTTCACCCTATTTTTTCCCAAGGTGAGTTAAGCATGGTCGGCTTCAAACTGGCCACAGCCTGGAAATTTGCCCAGGACGAGTTGCGCCTTGCCGAGCCGGCGGGCGAGGTGGACTTCAGCACCCGCTATCGTTACGATTATCAAGAGAACACCGCACGTTTAGTGCTGGAGGACGCAAAACTTGCACTAAAGGGGCTTTCGCTTACGGAAAGGGAAAAAAACACCCCCTTGCTTGCCCTGGAAGCGATTGAGGCCGACGGCATGCGCTTCGATCTTCAAGAACGGGAACTTGTGGTTCCGAACATCGTTGTCCGCAACGGCAGGATCGCGGCGTCTGTGGATGAGGAGGGTGTGTTCGACTGGCAGAAACTCGTCGCGTTCAGGGAAACCACAGACGTGACCGAACCAAATTCTGATGACTCAGTACCTGTCAGCCGGCCGTTGACCGTGAAGGCCGGAGCAGTGAAAATCGAAAACGTTGCGGTAGATTATTCAGACCGCAGTCGCGCCAAACCCCTGGCGTTTGCCGTTGGGGGGCTTAATGTTTTATTGAATGCCTCGGCGGAAATTGGCACCGGACCGGTAAAAGCGACTGTGGACGATCTGAATGTGGCGTTGAATCGCGTTTCTTTTTTGGAGGTCGGAGACGATAACCCCCTTCTATCTTTAGACACGATTTTTTTGAATGACGGCCGTATCGATATCGGCAATCGCACAATTACGATTGCTCGGGTGGGAACTGCCGGCGGCGGAACTGGTGTGGTTCGCGGCAAAGACGGCCGAATCCGGCTAATAGAGATGCTGGACCCCGGCGACAAAGGCAAGCTGAAGCGCGACATTGTCGAGACCGGTGCTAAAGCACAGGCCGAAGGCAAACCCTGGACGTTCAGCCTGGATGCGTTCGAAATGAACGGCTTCCAGACCGCACTACAGGACCATACCGTTGTCCCATCTGTCGTTTACGACCTGAAAGATGTCCGCGTGTTGCTCAAAAATCTCACCAATGACGGCAAAACGCCCATCGACTTTGAAACCGAACTCAAGATAGCGCAGGGCGGGAGTGTGAACGCCATCGGCCAGGCGAGCCAGATCGGAGACCATGCCGATGCACGCATAAAAGTAGTCGGCGTAAACCTTAAGCCGCTGCACCCGGCCGTTGCCAAGTTCACATTGCTGACGCTCGAGTCGGGCAACGTTTCCGCATCGGCTCGCATGAAATATCGATCTGCCAAATCCGGTCCCCAACTGGACGCCGACGGTTCTGTGAGTGTGGACAGTTTCATGCTCAACGAAGAAGGTACCGGTGAACGATTTCTTGAATGGAAGGAGTTGTCCGCGAATGGCTTAAAGTTTGGGTTGTCGCCTGATCGGTTGCATATCGAAGAGGTGAGGTTGCTTGAGCCCGGTGCAAAGATCGTGGTCTTCAAGGACCGCAGCGTAAACCTGGCCAAGGTGGTGAAACGCCCGGATACAACCGACGCTGAGACAGCACCACATCAAGAAAAAGCCCCGGCTGCCGCGGCCGGCAAAGATCAAGACCTTTTTTCGGTGAACATCGAGCGAATCCGTGTGGAGAAAGGTGTTGTTGATTTTGCTGACTTCAGTCTTTTACTCCCTTTCGCCACCCGGGTGACAGACTTCAACGGAAGTGTCACGGGCGTATCCTCCGATCCGGCGAGCCGAACCTCGGTAGAATTCGAGGGTAAAGTCGACGAATACGGGCACACCACGGTTGAGGGCGGGCTGAGTCCGTTTGCGCCCAAAACGTTCACCGACATCATGGTGTCGTTCCGTAATGTCGAGATGAAACCCCTCAGTCCGTACAGTGCTACGTTTGCCGGGCGTGAAATCGCATCCGGAACACTCAACCTCAAACTGGAATACAAAATTCAGAACAGCGAACTTCTCGGAGACAATGAAGTCGTGCTGGAACAGTTCACGCTCGGCGAGCGCGTGGAGGCGCCGGACGCGATTAGCCTGCCCTTAGATCTGGCCATCGCGCTCCTTACGGACGCCGAGGGAAAGATTGATGTGGCGGTGCCGGTACGTGGCAATGTGGACAATCCAAAATTCAGTTATGGGCATGTGATCCGGCAGGCGATCGTGAATCTGATCACCAAAATCGTGACGGCGCCGTTTCGGGCGCTGGGCGGTCTCCTTGGCGATAAGGGCGAACAGATGGACGCCATTGCCTTTAGTCCCGGCAGTGACCGCCTGCTTCCGCCCGAGCTGAAAAAAATAAAAAAGGTGGTTGAAGCCCTCGAGAAGCGGCCCCAGTTGAGGCTGGTGGTGCAAGGCCGTTTCGATCCCGAAGTCGATGGTGAGGCGTTGCGAACGGAGCGTGTACGGCGTGCTATCGCCGAAGAGACGGGCGTGAAACTTGCTCCCAACGAGGAGCCGGGACCCATTGCATTCGACAACGCAAAGACGCAAAAAGCCCTGGAGAAGCTCCTCGAGAGTCGTGGTGGTGACAAAGCGGTCGCCGATTTCGAGGCACAGTACGAAAAAAAGACCGGCCGGAAAGCCGAACGGGTAAAACCCTATTTGGCGGTCTTCGGTATGGAGAGTTCAGATACCGCTTTTTACCAGGCGATATTCGAGGAGTTGGTAACGCTGGAGCCGATGCCCGGCAACGACCTTCAGAATCTCGCTCAGCGGCGCACAGAAGCAATTGTAGAGGAAATAAAGGCGACCGCCGGATTCGACGTTACGCGTGTGACTGCCGGAGATCCCGGCCCGGCGGAGAAGGCTTCGAAGGAGACCGTCAACACCAAACTCGGACTTGACGTCATTAAACCCCCATCTTAGATCGTATATGGTCTTGTTTTGCGTAGTACAATAAAATCGATTATTTCGGCATCAGTTTCCGATAGGCCTCCTCTATTTCCTTGAAGCGTTTTTCTGCAAGTTCTCTAAATTCTTCTCCCAGATGAAGGACCTTGTCGGGATGATATTTGTTGGCCAGTTCTCTATAGGCCTTCTTTATCTCTTCAGGTGATGCACCCCTTGGAACATTCAATACGTTGTAAGGGTCATCCGGTGAGTCCGCCGTGTGTCTCTCTTTTTCAGAAAATCCGTTGTTGCGTTCGAAGGACTGGCGGTTCTGATGATAAAAGCTTTGGGTATCGGATTGTTTTTGAAGGAGATTTTTCAGAAAGCGCCACAAAAAAAACAGAACAATGATATCGTCAAGCCAGCCCCAGCCCACAAGAAAATCGGGTACAATGTCGTAGGGACTCAAAACATAAATTAGACCTAGGATGATCAGCAGGTATTTCATTTTAACATTTGTAATTTTTGTGAAGCGTTTTCATTCCTAATAACACAAAAAGGGAAAATTGTCAGGTTGCCTTTTAAGGGTCTCTCAATTTTGCCCCATCATTTTGAAATGGCTGATGCACAGTGCAAGAACATAAGCCGAAGTTGCACAAATCAAGATTGCGGGAATACCGAAACCAAGGGCGATTTGAGCGGATGCGATGGATGCCAGGACCGAAGCACATCCGTTTGCCGTCCAGGCATATGCACGCTGAGAAGGGAGGTTCAAAAGGTGCTGCATGCCCAGAGGAAAGGGGAGGCCCATCAAGAATCCGATGGGGACAAGTAAAATCAGAGACAGGATATAACGCGTAATTTTTGAAAAACCGAGGATTTGATGTAAAATCGAATGAAAAGCAACAGACATTAAAATCAGGACCCCAATCAGGACAACAAGCACATATCGGAGATTTTGAGGGTCTATCCGCTGCGACATGAAACCCCCGAATCCTGAAAAAACAAGAAGTCCCGTCAGCACTATGGTTAAACTGATTACCGGGTCGCCGAAAATAAATATGTATTCTTTGATAAGGAAAAGTTCAATAAACATAAAACCTGCACCCAGGGCAAGAAAGTACAGAATGTGTGAAAAATAAAACTTTCGAGTTTCTTTTAAGATGGTAAAAAAGGGAATAATTAACAGTAGAACGGAAATACCGAATGCCTCGATAAATACGATGGCAACGACAACTTCACCGGACATGAACAGGGAATAGAATCTGCTTCCGGTAATCTTGTAGAGATCATTCAGACGGGACCACTTTAAAAATCGGTAAGGGAAGGGCCGGTTGTCTGTTTGAACAGAGACATCCATGGGGTAATTTTCAAAATATGTTTTTTCCGTGTTTGACTGGTATGCTTCTAAAAGGCGCTGGATTTCGATATGGTGATGCGGGGCGTCGAAGACATTAAAGCGATTGACATTTTCCTTTGAGGCTCCGGGAAGATAAACAATATCAAAATTCAGGTTTCGTGCAGTGTCTTGAAGTACGGTGGTATCGCCCAAGGGACGGGCGGAGACAATCATGGTGAAAACATTCCAGTTGCGGAGAACGGCGATGTGCTGTTCGGGGTTGTCGATTTCAAGGGTTCTCAGGCTCTCGTATGCAGCAGCCCAGTGGCGGATCATGTCTCCCGGCGGCAGTAAAAGTAGACGCGAGACGACCAGCAGGCCGTTTTCAGAGAGAAGCTGAAAATATTGTGAAAAAGAGTCAATGGTAAAAAGATAATCCTGGGTCAGCGCAGATGACCCGGGGAGAGATGTCCCCCAGTTTTCAATGTGTATGATGTCGTACCGCCCCTGGGATTGCGCCATAAATGATCTTGGGTTCTGGTTGACCACGGGAAGGTTATAGTGCTGCCGAACAAGTCGTGCGATTTGAGGTTGTTGTTCGACAACAGTGACATTTTCAGCACCGGATGCCATGGCGCACGGAATGCCGGATCCACCGCCGTGTTGAATAACGAGGATGTGTTTCGGATGAGGTGCCAGAAGATATCCCGAATAAGAAAGCGTAAATTTGGCGTATTCCGCATCTTTTGGGGATGTTAATCGATAAAGGAACAAGGGGTTGTCTCCGTCCTTGAAAACAGCGGTTTGGACGGGGAGCTCACCTTTATATTTTAGACTTAATCCCGGTGCGAATCGGATGTGAGGACTTTCGATATGCTCGAATCTGCCGCGTATACCGTTTATGGTTTCGATAACCCGGGTTCTGGGGAACTGGAGTATCTGGCTGAGCATTTTATAGGGGGATGGTTTTACCCGGATTATGGCATCACCTTTAGCGGTCATCAATATGCCCGAGATGACAACGATTCCGAGACTCAACAATTGGAGGAATCGCGGTTTCATAAAAAAAATATTTTTATCCCGATCTATACCCTGGTTGTGATTTGTGCTGCTGAATAAAATCACTGTTAAAGGGAGAACTGCTGACAAAATAATGAGTCTTCCTTCATGGATAAACGGAAGAAGAACGACGGGAAGGATTGCTCCGAATGCAGAACCTATCATGCTCGCAAAATAGACACGTCCGGTTTTTTCAGGCAAACAGGAATAAGCGAGGGATACGATGATTCCGGTGAAAAAGAAAGGCAGTGATAGAAGAAGATAGGCTGTCATCAGATAAAGGGCCTGAACAGGTTCCAGGGGAAGCCTGAAATAATCCAGAGGGATTCGATTCAAGACGATAAATGAAATGGTATTGGAGAGGGTAAAAAGGATAATGAAAATATGGACCGGACCCGTGGTGGCAAGATGTTTATCCCAATCTTTTTTGCGTATATCGATAATATTTAAAAATGTACCGCCGGCAGCAAATCCGAAAAGTGTGATGCTGATGACCATGAAAGATAAATGGTTCCACTGGCTGACGGAAAAAACCCTCACAAGGAGTATTTCGAAAGAGAGGGATGAAAACGATAATAGAAATACGGCCGAAAGTATCATAGTTAGTGCATCATTTATAAAGTCTGTGATGTGTATTAATCAGGAGAACTATCCCCGACAAATTGTAGACCGACAGTTTGAAGTTTGAAGTGATTTAAAGTGATCTAAAGTTAAGGAATTATGTCAATTATATAAAACTACTGGAGTGAAGCGACTCCACAATTTTAGGCACTTTAGCTCACTTTAGGCATTTTTAATTTGTTCGGCTTTAAGCAAAGCATCTCCCTCCAGAGGCTAAATCAAAGCACGGCCCCGTGGTGACGGATTGTTACCTCTAATTGAGGGCATACCCGGTCATGGGGACAAATAAGACACCGGTAATCTGTTTAACGGTATAATCCTCACCCTGTTTTGTGACAAGGCTCAGGTTCTGATAGCTGAACGGGTTTCCTAAGGGAAGAATGAGTCGCCCGCCGTCTTTGAGTTGTTTCAATAAAGGCGGTGGAATGTGATCGATGGCAGCCGTGACCATTATACAGTCAAAAGGCGCTGCTTCGGGCCATCCAAAGTAGCCGTCTGAGTGTCGGGTTTTGACATGCATATAACCCAACGATTCAAGTGCACGCCTCGCTTTTGTATAGAGTTTTTCCTTGATTTCGATCGTATACACTTCTTTGGCGATATTGGCGAGGATTGCGGCCTGATAGCCTGATCCGGTTCCGATTTCGAGAACACGTTCGTATCCTTTAAGTTCAAGGCTTTCGGTCATAAGGGCGACAATATATGGCTGGGAAATCGTCTGGCCCTCTCCGATGGGTAGGGGATGGTCTCCATAGGCCCGTGATATCAACTTCCCGGGTACAAAGACATGGCGAGGCACCCCGGACATGGCATTCAGGACATTTTTATCAGATATGCCCCGCGAACGAACCTGTGATAGAACCATTTTTTCCCTTGCCGTCGCGTATTTGGGAGGATCTTTTTGGTTTTGACCCATGAGGAGTGAGGGAAGTATTATGAGAATTATGACGGCAGAAAATGATTTTTTCATGGTAGAAAACTATACTATCAATGGCGATCCGTGTTAACCCGAATTTCTCATAAATTTAAAGTATGTGTTCAGGGGGCAGTCATTTCCCCTTCACGTCGGTGTCTCCGTCACTGGTATTTTCAGTGACTTAGCAGTGGTGGCATTCCTGCCCCCTCCGCGTTCTTCCGCGAAAAGCATGCGGGAGCCGCGGTCTCCCCCACTGCTAAATCACTGAAAATACGAAGCGACTCCGCCAATAACGTTACGGGAAAACAACCGCCCCCCTGAATATTTACAATTTAAATGCCTTCCGGAATTCTTCATGAGAGATGCGGCTTAAAAGGGATGCAGCGTTCTGAAGACAATGAACCCCAGAATGAGCGTTGCCAATACGAGGGTGAAAATCATCTGGTCGGCATTGAATCGTTTCATGGGAAATTCGGGTTAATCTTCTTTATCCAATCCAAATGCAGTATGAAGAACACGAACTGCAAGTTCGGTATACTTTTCTTCAATGATACAGGAAATCCTGATTTCCGATGTGCTGATCATCATAATGTTAATGTTTTCCCTGGCCAGGGTGCTGAACATCATTGAGGCTACCCCGGAATGGTTTCTCATGCCCACACCCACAACAGAAACTTTTGCAATGTTTTTGTCGCCCAAAACATCTTCTGCGCCGATTTCTTCCGCAACCTTCTTTTCGATTTCCATGGCATTTGAAAACTGATTTTTTGGAACCGTAAAGGTGAGGTCCGTTTGGCCTCTGGCGCGGGTGTTTTGAATGATCATGTCGACAACAATACCCGCTTCGGAAATGGGTGAAAAAATCTTGGCTGCTATCCCCGGCTGATCTTTGACTTTTTTAAGGGTGATCCGAGCTTGATCTTTGTCGTGTGTTACCGCAGATACAACAAGACTCTCCATGCCGGCGTCTTCACTAACAACCATGGTTCCCTCCTCTTCGGTGAAAGATGATCTTACATGGACGGGGACATTATATTTTTTTGCAAATCCGACAGAACGTATCTGCAGGACTTTGGCACCGAGGCTGGCCATATTGAGCATCTCGTCATATGAAACTCTATCAATTTTTTTTGCCTTTTTACAGATGTTGGGATCGGCGGTGTAGATACCGTCAACGTCGGTATAAATTTCGCAGACATCGGCCCTCAGGACCGATGCGATGGCCACAGCAGACGTATCCGACCCTCCCCGTCCGAGGGTCGTAATGTTACCGTTGACATCACATCCCTGAAATCCCGCCACAACGACTATATTCCCTTTTTTGATGAGGCCCATGATGTTTTCAGCACTGATCTCGATAATTCGCGCATTCCCGAAATCGCAGTCCGTAACCACTTTGGCCTGATGGCCGAGCATGGATAGCGCTGGATAGTTCATGTGTTTTAATGTCAGTGCCAAAAGCGCCGCTGTTGTTTGTTCCCCTGTAGCAAGAAGAACATCGAGCTCACGTTTATCCGGCAAATCGGTTATACTGTTTGCCATATCGATCAGTCCGTCCGTAACACCGGCCATGGCAGACAGAATAACAACCACATCGTTGCCCTGGTCAAAGGTTTTCGCAACCCGGTTTGCCACATTGCGAATCCGATCAAGATCCGCCACGGAAGTCCCGCCGTATTTTTGTACAATTAAACCCATACTATAACTTTCCGATATTAAATAAGATTATTGATATTTTTTCGGTAAACGACCATTTTCCAAAGATTAGTTCTATAACGTAAAATCAAACTTCAGTAAAGAAAATAAAAAGCATATTCGATCATTGGCATAGAATGTCTGTTTCAAAACCTTCAATTTTTTTCAACATATATACGTGGTTGAATTTCTTGGCAGATATGCAGATTTTTCGTGTTTCATCGTCCGTAATTTCAAATTGTATGCGTATGGGATCAGGTAAAAACGATTGCTCGATTCTGTCCGCCCATTCAATGGCCACTATCCCGTTTTCATCGAGTATTTCATAAAAACCGATATCTTCTATATCAATGGGATTTGAAATACGATAAAGGTCGACGTGAAACAGGGTGAATCTGCCGGGATATTCATTGATTAATGTGTAGGATGGGCTGGTGATATAATAATCGTCCGGGACTTCGAGTCCGACGGCCAGTCCCTGGACAAAGGAAGTTTTCCCGCTTCCAAGATCACCGGTTAAAGCCAAAACCGTTCCCGCTGTGACCATCGCTCCGATGGATCTTCCCAACCTTTGTGTTTCCTGAACCGAACGGGTCGTTATCTGATATTTGAAATTTGATGACACTTTGTGTTCTTGAGGATAGAATTTTCAATACAAAATTTAAGCACACCTAAAGCGATTCATTTTACAAGGCTAAGCGCTTACGATTTTTTGATAATCTCTTAATTAATTCAGGGATCGGGGAGTTTTTCTCCTAAATTCTTGAATATAGCGGAATGGATGATCTTTTTTTAAATCGGATGCTGTCTGAGTGGCTTAGGGGTCGTTAGAAAAAACAGGCGCAAACCGAAATCGTATCTTTAAAAGAATTTTAAAATAGTGCAGACAACCTATTGATATTTCAAAGATAGTTTCCTGCTTTTTCTTTACGATCCCTTGCCGCGAGTTCATGCGGTTTAAAAAAAAATTATCCATGTAGCGGTTGTTTGGAAAAACATCCCGACCCCTCAATTAATTAAGGCCATCCCGGCCCATCAGTTCAATCCGCCAGTTTTTTAATCATTTCAGGCAAGGCATTCATCACGTCCGTTGCCAGATAACCGAATGGCCCTCTGTTTTCGGCCAGAAAATCAGCTGCTGCTCCGTGCAAATATACACCGGCATGGGCAGCTAATTCGGGTGAATGGCCTTGCGTTATAAAGCCCCCGATGATTCCTGTCAGCACGTCTCCCATGCCTCCGGAAGCCATTCCGGGATTTCCTGTGGGGTTGATGAAAACTCTGCCGTCCGGATGGGCGATAACCGTTCTGGCTCCTTTCAACACAACATGTACATTGTATTTATTTGAAAAATCACGGGCACAACGGATGCGGTCTTTTTGAACATCGGCAGCGGTTGTTCCCGTAAGCCGTGACATTTCTCCGGGATGCGGGGTCAGAACGATGGGAACGTCAAGGTTTTTCAGTATGTTGGTACAACCGACGAGGCTGTTCAATCCGTCGGCATCAATTACAATCGGTTTTTTACTCTCTTGTAAAAGGCGATAAACCAGCGTTTTTGTTTCAGGGGCCGTACCGAGGCCCGGTCCCAAAGTCAGGCATTTTCTGTCGGAAAGAAGGTCCATGATCCTGTTGAATGATGCTGCGCCAAGAATACCTTCACGGGTTTCCGGTAGCGGTTCTGTCATGGCTTCCGTTACCTGGACCTCTAAAACGGCATTCAAACTTGCGGGGATACCCAGGGTTACAAGACCGGCGCCGGCACGCATGGCCGATGTGGCCGTCATTGCCGCTGCTCCGGTTTTGCCTGGTGAACCCGCAACGACAAGAAGGTGGCCGGTGTGTCCCTTGTGGGCATCCAATGGCCTGGGTTGAAAAACGGTGCGGATTAAATCCGGAGTTAATAGATGTTGCAAGGGGCCAACATTGGATGCAATATGAGGGGGTATTCCGATATCAACGATTTTCAGATTTCCGGTATAATCGGCACCGGGAAACAGAAAGTGACCGGTTTTGGCAAATGCAAAGGTTGCGGTGGCATCGGCTCGGATGCAGGTGCCGCAGGGCTGGCCAGTATCGGAATTCAGCCCGGAAGGGATATCCACGGCAAAAACCGGTTTGTTGGACTGATTAATAAAGTCGATAATTTTTTTATAAAACCCTTTTACATCCGATCTCAGACCGGTTCCGAGGATTGCGTCTATCCAGATGGCCTCATGGAGCATTGCGGTTTTATGCGCTGAGAGGGATTTCGGGTCCGGTATTTCGATAACAGGAATTTTAAGAGGAAAAAGGAGATTAAGGTTGGCGGCTGCATCTCCTTCGACCTTTTGCTTCTCTGATAGAAGATATACAGTTACGCGCATTCCTTTCTGAGCCAGATATCGTGCGATGACGAATCCGTCTCCGCCGTTGTTCCCGCGGCCTGCGACAATGCCGATTCTTTTATTTTCAATATTCTTATATCGTTCCAGAAAAAATCGCGTTGCCCCCAGGCCGGCATTTTCCATCAGAATTCTGCCGGGCAGACCAAAAGATTCGATGGTCAGTCGATCCATTTCCCTCATTTCATCTGCGGTTACCAGATACATTGGTTTCTCCAAAAGTGCTTTCGGAACGTGAAGCATATATTTTTCGACATGTTTGATTTAAAAGGTCGAGCCATATAAATAACGAATATCGAATATTGACAAACTCGTAAAAAGTCTTTTGTGAGCGACATTTGAGCATTTGGGGAATCAGCGTTTCAAGCGGTGAAGCGTTAAAAATTTCAAGCTGTTTGAGGCGCTTGCGCCGAGTTCTTGAAATTTAGCGGCACCGATGGAAACGTCCCCAAATGGTCACGGAGCGAGCAATATCGACTTTTTACGAAACCATCAATATTGAATATCGAATGTAGAAGTCCGGATTGTTTTCAATCGTCTAAACTTGAGCTGTCCGGGTGAAGTTGTTTAGCTTTTTTTAAAGTTCTTTAATAAGTGTCACCATTTCCCTGACGGCTTTTTTCATACCCACAAGAACCGCTCTCGAGACGATACTGTGGCCGATGCTGAATTCATCAATTTCAGAAAGACCCTTAAACGTCTTTATTGTCGTATAACACAGACCGTGTCCCGCATTGACGCCCATTTTCAATTTATGGGCAAATTTTACGGCGTTGACGATATCGGAAAACGCACGCGCTCTGTTTTTGGCGCCTTTCGCATCGCAGAATACACCGGTATGTATCTCTACCATGGTTGCATTTATCTGATGCGCAATTTTGATTTGATCAGGGTCGGGATCAATGAAGATACTTACGGGGATACCGCTGCCTTGAAGCGTACCTACGGTTTCGCCAATGGTATTTCCGAATGAGATTAAATCCAATCCACCTTCGGTGGTAAGTTCTTCACGTTTTTCCGGGACCAGCGTTACAAGATCGGGCTGGACATCAAGGGCGATTCCAATCATTTCATTGGTTGAAGCCATTTCCAAAATCAGTTTTGTCTGAACCGTTCTTCGCAAAATTCGAAGGTCAAGGTCCTGAATGTGTCGTCTATCTTCCCTCAGGTGAACCACAATCCCGTCTGCCCCACCCAGTTCCGCCAAAACTGCTGCAGCCACAGGATCAGGATAGCTGCTTTTCCTGGCACCTCTCAATGTAGCCACATGATCAACGTTTACAGCCAATCCGGCCATCAGTAAGCCTCCATTCCAAACAATTTCAAGATTTCGTTTTCTTTTTGTTCCATTTTTTCGGATTCCGTTTCAGATTTTTCATGATCGTAACCCAGCAAATGAAGAACTCCGTGTACCAGAAGCTGGATAAAACGTTCTTCCGTGCTGATTCCGATACTATTTCCTTCTTTGGCGGCGGTTTCAACGGAAATTACCACATCACCGAGAAGCTGTGGGCTGGTATTCGCAAACTGGTCTGTGCCCATGGGAAAGGCGATAACATTTGTGGGGCCGGATCGATGGAGATATTTTTTATTGAGTTTTGCTATCTGAGGATCATCGACGATCAAGATAGAAAGCTCAGCGTCATGACAGTCCAAGGCGTTTAAGATGTCGCCGGCTTTTTGTTGAATTGTTGTCATTGATATCTTGTACTTTTTTTGCCTGTTGGATATCAAAACTTGCATTTTTCCCATTTCCATTGGTCAAGAGTTTTTTCTCGGGATATTCAATGCGATGATGGTGTATTCCATATAATATATTATTGAAACTTTTTGCGATGTTATGCAGGTCTTTAAGCGTCAGTTCACAATTGTCCAATTGGCCGTCCGAGAAAATTTTATTTATAAGATTTTGTACCAGTCCCTGGATTCTGGACGGTGTCGGGTTTGCCAGTGTTCTGGATGCGGCTTCAACCGCATCTGCCAGCATGACCAACCCGGCTTCTCTGGTTTGGGGTTTGGGGCCGGGATATCTGAAATCGTCGATATTCACCGCATCTTCGCCTCTTAACTGTTTTGCTTTTTCGTAAAAATAGCTAATGAGGGTTGTTCCGTGGGATTGCCTGATCGTTTCAATGATGGCATGACCGAGTTTGTATTCTTTGGCAACATCCACGCCGTCTTTAATGTGGGCGATTAGAATAAGACTTGACATGGAGGGTGCAAGTTTGTCGTGTCTATTTATTCCATTGACCTGGTTTTCAATAAAATACAAGGGCTTTTTGATTTTGCCGATATCGTGGAAATACCCGCAAACCTTGGCAAGCAGGGGATTGGCACCGATTTCAGATGCCGCAGCCTCAACCATGGTTCCGACAATGACCGAATGATGATATGTTCCCGGAGCTTCCAGCATGAGCCTTCTGAGGATCGGTTGATCAAGGTTTGCAAGTTCGAGAAGTTTAATGTCCGTCGTAAAGTCAAATGCAATTTCAACCAGCGGTGCGATGCCGGCCGTAACGATTCCTGCGCCGACACCCCCTGAAAACGCGAAGCCCCAATCCCACATGAGCTTGAAAAATGTAGAACCTCCCGTATAAACGTTGATAACCGTAACAAGGATTACATTCAACAAACCGAGTTTTAGTCCGGCCTTTATAAATACTTTGCGTTCCCGGCAATTCTGTATCCAGTATGCCGCCATCAGGCTGTTCAGGAGGAAGTAGATGAAAATATCAAATCTGTTTCTGAATATTATCGCAGTTCCGATCGCAATCAGCATGGCGCTGGGAATGGCCAATTCGATGCCCAGGAACAGGCATGTGGTCATGGCACCTGCAGCAAGGGGGATACCGTAAGAAATTGAAGCGGCGGAAATCGGAAAAGGCGTATAATGGGCCACGGAATCGGCTAAAGATTCCGATATCTTGGAGATAAAGAAAAAAGTAACAAGTATGCTGGCCAAAAAGAGTAAATTCTTAATGGTGTTGAGTCTTGGCCGATTGAGAATGCAAAGCGCATAAATAATCATAAGGATGCATATGATAAAGAGTGCCGATCCAACGCAGTTTGTCAAGACCTGTTCATTCTTTACCGCTTCATTGTATATCCTGAGTTTTAAGAGCTGATCCCTGGTTACTCTTTCTCCCTCACGTAACAGCATCTCCCCGGCTTTTATTTTGTGAAATATCGGCGAAACTTCTGCATATGCCTTTTTTTTCCGTTCTTCGGTTTCACTTCTGTTTAGCGTTAAATTGGGCTGGATAAGTTTTTGAGCAAAACCTACAATCAAATTTCGCACATTTTGATTCTTGTCTTGAAGAAGGGGCTGTCCGATAACTTTGACCATAGTTTTGGCCTGGTCAAGGCCGTAATAGTGCTTTAGATTATATTCAAGATTTTCATTTTTTGTTTTGATATCTCTTAAAATTATGCCCCTATCGGTTTCTTTCAGAAACATCTCTTTATTTATAACCACTCCATTTGCCAATATTTCTTTTAAAATAACTGAAATCAGGTCTGAAATATCTTTGGAAAAGGCTTCAATCTCGAGTGTTTTATAATCGGAGTCGCTGACCGAAATGCCGATTTTCTCCTCAAATTCGGGTTTCTTCTGCCAGATTAGGTTATGAAGGGCCAATTTACTATCTTCATGGCCGGATGGAGATATTTCCGGTTTTTCGGGATTATTTTCTTTGTTTGAAATTTCAATGATTGCCCGAAGGTCATCAAAGGCTTTTTTTATTGTCAGGCTTGTTCTTACGTGAAGGGTTGAATCATGGTCGTAAACCGTCAATACATTTTCTCTGGCCAGTTTTCGGCCGGCTTCAGTGGCCTTCTCGTCTTCGATTAAAAAATCTTTGGTGGCTTTTATATTCCTTGTGGCGACATCACCCAGGTTATAATAATGTTTTTTGATAACAAGGTTCGGATACAGCAATATGGTAAAGATGACTGTAACACCAATCAGAATGGCCCAGCGGATGCTGTCACTGTTTTCGAAAATCCGGTTTAAGGATATTTGGGTTTTTACGATGTTCATTGTAATTTGGTGTTATTTCTTTTTTTGGGCATCCAGATCTTCATATGCTTTAATAATTTTCTGGACCAATCCATGCCGTACGACATCTTTTTTTGAAAAGAAGACAAATCTTATTCCTTCTATTCCCTGTAATATATCTTTGGCTTCAATGAGCCCCGAAGGTTTTCCGGCAGGAAGATCAATCTGCGTAATGTCACCGGTGATGACTGCTTTTGACCTGAATCCTATCCTTGTCAGAAACATCTTCATCTGTTCAGATGTTGTATTTTGGGCTTCATCTAAAATGACAAAAGAATCGTTTAAGGTTCGTCCGCGCATAAACGCTAAAGGCGCAACTTCTATAACACCTTGCTCTATTAGACCGGAAACCTTTTCAAAACGCATCATATCGTGAAGCGCATCGTAAAGCGGTCGCAGGTAAGGATCCACCTTTTGTGCCAGATCTCCGGGTAAAAAGCCCAGCGCTTCGCCGGCCTCCACGGCGGGTCGTGTAAGGATGATACGATTCACCTTTCCTTTTGAAAATGTCGCAATCGCCATGGCCATGGCAAGATATGTCTTGCCGGTTCCTGCCGGTCCTATCCCGAAGACCATGTCGGAACTCCTGATGGCATCTATGTATTCCTTTTGGGTTTGACTTTTTGGAATTATAGGGCGTTTTTTGGAAGTGATGTAGACCGTATCCAGAAAAATATCTTTGAGTTGAATACGGTCGTCTCCGCTCAGAATCCTTACGGCATAATCGACGTCGTTTGGATAGATGGGATAGCCATCTTTCAGCAACTCATAGAGTTGTTGGAGTATTTTTTTTGCCAGGCTTGAGGCAATGCTGTCTCCTTCAATGAAAATCGTGTTGCCTCTTGCATGGATGGAGACATCCGTTAATTCTGCAATTCTTTTAAGGTTGCTGTTAAATTCGCCGAAAAGCTGACTTGCCAGATTAATATCCGATAGAATTAGCCGGGTTTTATTATTTTCGGAAAGGATATCCATGTTTCAAGGTTGAGCTGAGGCTCTGTTTAGTTCTTCCTGTTTCGCAAGCGGTTTTTTTGGGATAAAATATTGATGGATTCGAGTAAGTTAAATCCACTACACTTTCCTAAAAAAGCTGTTTTTTATAATTTTGCCGAAAGATTATCATAATTTTTTCAAAGATTGCAAACTCCAATTTAGTGCGCATGAGAAAAATAAATTTACTTGACTCAAAATATCTGCTTTGTTAATTTTCAGCAATAAAAATTTTAAAATCTCATCTTTCTGATTTTATTTGTTTTTTAGCAATTCAGGAAAAAGATGATTTTGTGCAATTTCGCAACTGTAAAACTTTTTTTAAGTTCATGGGATTTAACACTTTTTGACAAAAGATTCTTATTTACAAACCATAGCAATGTTAACAATGCTTGAAGGAGCACCATGAATATTTTCGATATCATTGTCGTCACCATTTTGGCGTACTGTATTATAAGGGGTGTTTTCAGAGGGTTATTAAAGGAATTGTCTTCAATCATCGGTGTATTTGGCGGATTCTATGCTGCGTATACCTATTACGGGGTGCTCGCAAAGCCCTTGTCAAAGTGGATCGCCCATACCGGTTATCTCAACATATTCAGCTTCTTAGCTATTTTTTGTATCGTTTTTCTGATTATCAGCATATTGGGCGTCATTATCAATTACCTGCTTAAACTGGCGTTCTTGGGCTGGTTTGATCGTTTATCCGGTGCCATATTTGGCGCGATGAAGGCCATACTTATCGTTTCAGTATTGTTAATTGCCTTCACCGCATTTCTTCCCAAAGGTTCACCTATTATTAAAGACTCCCTGCTTTCTCCCCACATAACCCTGATCTCAGAAGAGATGATCAAAGTTGTGCCGAAAGACATGAAACATGCTTTTATGGCCAAAATATCTGAATTCAAAAAAAGCTGGAAACAAAAATAACCGGCCAAAAGTGCTAAAACAGCGGTTTATAGAGACAAAATAAAATGAAAATCGATGCCATTATCGAATTGATTGAAACATTAAGGGGGGAAAAGGGGTGCCCCTGGGACAAGGTACAGACACCGCAAACCATTCTGGCCTATCTGTTGGAAGAAACCTACGAGCTGATGGATGCAGTTGAATCGGCCGATCCGGCGGAGATCTGCGGGGAACTCGGGGACGTGTTGTTTCATTTATTATTTCTTGTCAGTCTTTTTCGAGAGATGGGCTATTTTAACATCAAAGACGTTGTCGACCTGAATGTAAAGAAAATGATTCGTCGACATCCCCATGTTTTCGGCGATGACACCATCGACAGCGCAGATGAAGTCAAAAAACGGTGGTATAAAATTAAAATGGAAGAAAAAAACGCTGCCCCAGGGGATTCGATTCTGGATTCGATTCCTGCAAGCCTTCCAGCCTTGATGCGTGCTTACAGAATGTCCGAACGGGCAGGCAGGACAGGATTCGACTGGGAAGAGATATCCGGTGTTATGGAAAAGGTCGAGGAAGAGTGGTCTGAGCTGAAAACAGTGTTGAAAAAACAAAAACAATCCTCAATAGACCAGAGCCAATTGGCGCTGGAATTTGGTGATGTTCTTTTTACCCTCGTAAATGTGGCCCGGTTTGCGAACATTCATCCTGAAACAGCGTTGCGGGATGCCACTAACAAATTCGAAAGACGCTTCAGGTATATGGAAAAGTTTATTGCAAATGGTCAAAGAGATATTCGATCGGTTTCCCAAAAGGAAAAAGATGCATTGTGGGAGCAAGCTAAAAACACCATCGACTGAACGAGCCCAGGTCTCGCGATGGCGGGCAGGTCCATTTGCTTCAAACCGCATTTCATTGACCATGGGTTTGATCTTGTCCATGCAAAATGATATTGTTACCTAAAAATATTTTAAGGGACCTCAACCATGGGCAACAGAACACCACTCGATTTTGAAATTGCATCCATTATTATGGCGGCGGGTCGAGGCAGCAGAATGAAAGGTTATGCGGGCAATAAAACACTTTTACCGCTGATGCCGGGCAATTCTGTTTTCGAAGGGACGCATCTAATTTTGCATCATTTGTTGGCGAACATGCCGGTTGGTCCAAAAACGCTGATCGTTCACCATTGCAAAGCAGATGTAACTGCGGCAACCTGTCATTTGGATATTACCTATTGTGAGCAGCCGGTTCTCAACGGTACCGGTGGTGCCCTTTTAGCGGCCAGGTCATTTATTGAGACCCAGTCGTATTCCAGGTTTATTATTACAATGGGCGATGTTCCCTTTGTCAAAAAGACAACCTATCTGCGGCTTGTACGGCAACTGGAATCGTTTGACCTTGTTATTCTGGGATTTTGTCCGAATGACAAAAAGCAATATGGTCTTTTGGAAACCCAAGGTGATCGGGTTCGAAAAATTACCGAATGGAAATACTGGAAAGACTATTCAGCAGAAAAACAGGCGGCATTAACGATCTGTAACTCGGGGATTTACGCCGTAAAAAAGGATATTTTAAAAAAATATCTTCCGGTTCTGGCCTCACGTCCCCAGATCGTTCAAAAAGTCATAAACGGCAAAACCACCCCTATTGAGGAATTTTTCATCACCGATCTTGTTGAGTATCTGGTGGATGACGGAAAATCCGTCGGATATATTTTGGCAGAAGATGAAAATGAAACCATCGGGATCGACGATCACGATGCGCTCTTAAAGGCTCAGGCAATGTTTAAAGCGAAAGGCGGCGTTTCAGCGCTCTAAACGCGCCAAAAGATTTCAATATTAAAAGAAATCGGTATGTCATCGGCCATCCGGATCTCCGTTATCCTTCCGTTCGGCCGTGTCATCGGAGATTCCAGTGAAGATCCGGCCGCCCTTTCACACTGAAAAATTCGGTCTTTCCCTCTTTTTCAATCCTCCGGATGTGCTGAAACATATTTCGAACTGTTTTTAAATGAACGATCATGATTGAATCGGTTTTCGATTCATGGCATATTTCTGCATGGAATTTTTTTCGATAATAGCGTTTTGTGTCGCCGGTAGGTTTGATGGTAAAATATTGGATATGTCTTTCAAAGGCAGTTTCAAAAGCAATGGCCATCATCAATTCGTCCAAATTCCAAATTTCCTTTTTCCCCTTGTTTCTGTAGTCGATGTCCACAAAAAATCCCACCTCATGCTTAGATCGAAGATCCTTTAACGGAAGTAGTTCCGTTTCGAAACGTTTTCGGAATGAAGTGGAAAAAGGCAAACCGATGAGGGGAGATCGAAAGGCCGACGCCAGCATGATGGATTTTGAAGTGTCGAAATCAAGATAGGCGATTTGCTCGGAAATTTTAAGGTCAAACACATCGATCAGGCAATTACCTCTCAACGTGAATACCAAGTCAACCGAACCGGTTGAATATGCGGAACATCCCGCCTGTATTAAATACTGAAAATTAAATAGGTTCCACATGGGGGCATTCATCTTTTTAATTTAATGAAGTGAAGCCTTCCCCCCTAAGGGCGGGACGTGCGGGAAGCAAGCCGCTCAATCCTGATGCAATCTTTACGGACACAAATATTTTCTACCAGATGTGCCTTGTAAACAAAAGATATTATTCCGTTTTGCAGATCCCTTGGAAATAGTGTTGTTTTAAAATCGGCCTTCAGATCAGCAAATGATCTCATTTCAGATTCGACGGCAACGGGCATAAGGATAACGTAAAGGCGTCATCTTCATCGGCTGTGATCCGCTCCCATCCCAGGGCTTGCAAATGTTCATGCGCCTTTTCAGCCTGTTCTAGGGATACGATATAGACCACCTCGTCACCATCGCGAAATCGGGTCGAATCCCCTACCGGAAATTTTCGTCCATTGCGCCGCACTGCCAGAGGAATTCCGGAATTGTCGCTAAGAAACGGGTCCCCTGGAGTATTCTCTCCCTCATTTTTGGTATCCGCAGCTGTTTTTTGGACCTGCCAACGTTCCAGGCTTACCATCCCTTTGCGGATACGGACCGACCAATAGTCGATGTCGCGTGAACTGCCGAACAATACCTGGGATCCGGTTTGATGGACCATATCCGGCGTGACGCTTTCATAAGGGTATTGGAGCGACATGAACAAATGCTGAAGTTTGGCCTCCTCTCTGACCTTCTTAATGAACAAAAGGTTCACCTCTTCGTTACTGGTGATGGCTATGGCACCGGCCCGGGTATCGATTTCCGCTCTTAACAAATAATGGGTTTTCAGCCCGTTGCCGAAGATGACCCGGGTGCAGTCCTGTTCAGCGGCCTGGCATATGTCCGGGTTGGCGTCGATGCAAATCACTTCCTCGTTGTTTTCAAGCAGGATCTTGGCCGTTGCCCGTGCCAGTTCGTTGGCGCCCAAGATCACCCAGCCCGAGTCGCTGGGTCGCCGCAGGTCCAGGATTTGAGCCGCCAGGCCACCGGTCAATCCGGCTGAAAGAACCGTTACGGTAATCACCATAAACACCAGGGCGCGAAGTTCGTTACCGCCGGCGATCCCATACGTGTTCAACTGAACGGCGAACAGGGAGGCTACGGCTGCTGCGACGATCCCCCGCGGTCCGATCCAGCCGATAAAACATTTTTCGCGCCAGTTGAGTTTGGTTCCAAAAGTGCCGACGATAACATTCAAGGGCCTGACCACGAACATGAGAACCAACACCGTGATGATTCCGGGAATCCCCAGCGCATAGACCTCATCCAGACGGACATCCGCAGCCAGCAGAATGAACAGCATGCCGATCAGCATCACGGTGAGTGCCTCCTTAAATTCAACCAGTTCCCGCTGCATATGGGTTTGAAAATTTCCGAAAACGACTCCGGCCACTGTAACTGCCACGATCCCACTTTCGGGAAGGAGGACATTGGCTCCCTGAAACATGGCCAGGATCAGACATAGGGTAAAGACATTCTCGGTCCCTTCGGGAACCACGTTGCGGCGCTTTAACAGCGTAACTAGCAGCAGGCCGCCTGATAATCCAAGGAGCGTGCCGAACCCGAGGCGGGTGACGAGCATGACAGCCGTTTCAAGAGGCCCGGCCTGGGGACTGAGCGCCACTTCGAGTGCTACCATGGCCACCACAGCACCCACTGCGTCGAGCAACACCCCTTCGGCTTCTAAAACGACACTAACGTTACGTTTGACCTTAAAGCGTCTAAGGAGCGGATTGATGACCGTGGGTCCGGTCACCATAACCAGCGTGCCGAATAAAACAGAGGTCCGCCAGTCCCAACCGAACAACCATCGTGCGGTTAGCATGCCACCGGCAACGGTCACTGCCCCTCCGATGGTAATCATCTGTCGAATTGCGCGTCTTTCGCGCTTCAGGCGCTGAATTTTCAAGTTGAGACCGCCTTCGAACAAGATTACGGCCACAGCAAACCCAGTGATGATGCCAAGGGCGGAACCCAAAGTTTCGGGCCGAATGACGCCGCTTACATCCGGCCCAAGGAGGACACCGGTAATGAGCAAAAGAACGATACCGGGAATGCGCAAATGATGGGCCACCGACTGGGCAACGATCCCCGCCGCCAACGCTAAGGCAATGGTCAATGCTGGATTGGAAAAGGTTAGATGTTCCACTGGATAATGATCAACGAATTGTTTTCTTTTAAAATTGTAAGCGTTTAGCCATTTGAAAATGAATCGCTTCAGGTATGCTTAAATTTTTTCTGAAAGAACTCGTAGATAACGGCTCGTAACGAAAAAACCGGTTTTAGCTTCTGAGAATGGTTTTGGTTTTAAGGCCATATGATCGCATTCAAGGTAATCTGGAATGGTTTTTTCATAACGAGCCGTAACCCACTCAAACAGCTTCCAGTAAAAATTTAAGCACACCTGGAGCTTCGTAAAAACAGATTTGTTTTGAAAATCTAAAAAATATGATGGTTCAACCCTGTGATCCGGGAATAGACAGTGTTTTCCGGTCCCTGGTATTGGAGTAAACCATATCTCATGTCGGGTCAATTTGTATTTAAGAAAAAGGATTGAAAAAAGTGATGCACTATCATACGTATTTCATAGTTCAAGAGAGTTGACTGGAAGGGTAAACGAAAAAAGGACAATCACAACAGCCATTCACCGTGACGATGATAAAGAAAAAAACAAGCCCGGTCATCGAAGCCCGGAATCTGACACGAATCTATACCCTGGGCAACAGCGAAGTGATCGGCATCAATAATATCGGCATCGATATTGCCCCCGGTGAGTTGGTGGTGCTCAAAGGCAACAGCGGCTCGGGCAAGAGCACGCTTTTATCTCTCATCGCCGGTCTGGATCGCCCTACGCGGGGTTATCTGACCGTTGCCGGTCATGATCTCACCAAAGCGACGTCATCCGATCTCACGCATTTCCGTCGTGAAATCGTGGGTATGGTCTTTCAGTCTTTTAACTTGATGCCCACGTTAAATGTGCTTGAAAATACCAGCCTGCCGGGATTGCTGGCGGGAAAATCCGGGGACAACGTGAAATCCAAGGCCACTGAACTGTTGGAATGGTTGGGGCTTTCGGCCCGGTGGAACCATTTGCCGGCCCAGCTTTCGGGCGGAGAAATGCAGCGAACCGCCATAGCCAGGGCACTGATCAATGACCCGGATATTATTCTGGCGGATGAACCCACTGGAAATCTGGACAGTCGCAACGGACAAGTTGTGGTTGAATTGCTTGCGGAATTGAATCGTAAATGGAATCGAACCGTGGTGATTGCAACCCACAGCGATCTCGCGGATTCACTGGCAACCATGACCATCTGTTTGAGAGACGGAATGATTACCGATCAAGCATGCGACATTTAGGTTTTTATTTAAAATTTTTTATCTGGTTCAGTCTGCGTAACCTGCGTAAACACCCTGCTCGTGCGCTGACGGTGCTCTTGGGGATTGCTCTGGGCGCCGCTGTCTTTACCAGTGTGCGACTTTCCATTCATGCCGCTCTGGATTCGTTCACCCGAAGTATGGACGTGATTGCCGGTAGTGCTGATCGGGTGCTGGTTCAACCCGGGGGTCGAGTGCCGGAAGAATGGGTGCCGAAACTCTTGCGTCTTCCCGTTGTCCGGGAAGCCTCACCCATTCTCACCACGTATGCCCGGTTTCCCGGTGAGAAAGCAGCCCCTTTTTTACTGATCGGCTTTGATCCCATTTTGGATCAAAGCTTTCGCAAATGGCGGACCGCCGAACGTTCGGAGGAAGACGCCAACCGCTGGCTTGAACTGCTCAAAAGACCCAATACCGTAATTGTCGGAAAATCTCTGGCCGAAAAATACGCAGTGCACCGGGGCGACCTGTTGACCATAGAGCACACCCGTCGAACCGCCAAATTTGACATCGTCGGAATTCTGTCATCAACCGGTTTGGCCAGGGCGGAAGGCGGAATGATCGCGTTAACCGACATCGCCACCTTTCAGGAGTTTACCGAACTTCACGGATGGGTGGATCGTATTGATTTAAAACTTGCGCCGAATGCCACGAACAGGACCCTCGAAGAAATCCAAAAAATATTGCCTGAAAACATTTTACTCAGATCACCCTCTGCTGCAAAAGAGAGCGGTCAGTCAATGATTCGCGCCTATCAACTCAATCTTACGATTTTAAGTTTTGCTTCATTGTTTGTGGGAATGTTCCTGGTGTACAGCCTGGTGGCACTGAATGCCGCTTCCCGGCGTCACGAACTGGCCGTGCTTCGCGCTACCGGTGCATCACCGTACCTGTTGTTTTTCGTGTTTCTGGCAGAAGGCGCGCTGTTTGGCGTGGCCGGCTGGTTAGCGGCAATTCCCATCAGCACGCTGCTGGTAAAGTATATGCTACAGGGTGTCAGCCAGACGATTTCCATATTGTTCGTCAGAGTTCAGGTGGACACACTCTCTTTAAGCCCGTGGGAGGTCATATTGAGTTTCGGTATTACCGTGTTTACCGCATGTGTTTCCGCCTTACAGCCGGCCCGGGAAGCCATGCAGGTAACACCCAGCGAGGCACTCGAAATATCCCGGCACGGTATGCAATATAAAAAATCTCCCTATAAACTTGTCCTGGCGGGAATGGGATGCCTTTTTCTGGTGATACCGTTGTCCCTGCTTCCGAAAATTTTGAATATGCCCTTGCCGGGATATGTTGCCATACTGCTTCTGTTTGGGGGATTTTCACTGTTTGCTCCCTGGGGCCTCAATCAAATGGGAAAGGCCCTGTCACCGACACTCCGTCGATTTGTCGGGATTCCTGCCTATCTTGCCGGCCGGTATGTACGAGACAGCGGAACCCGAACCGCGGTGTCCGTCGGAGCGCTCATCACTGCTGTGGCATTGTTCGCATCTTTGGTTATCATGATTTTCAGCTTTCGCAGTACGGTTAAGTTGTGGACCGATCAGACCGTAAGCGGCGATTTGTTTATCACAACAAAGATGGGAGAGATCAACCAGTTCCGCTATCCGATACCCCGAAGCGTTGTTCAATGGCTTCAGGAATTCAAAGATCGGGTGGACATTGTTCCCAGCAGACGGTACTTTTTGAGTCAGAACAATTTTCCGTTTGAATTCGAATTGCTGGATATCGAGACCTTTTTGCGTTACGGCGACTTCGTATGGTTAAAGGGCGATTCCGATGAGGTGAGAGCTTCTCTAAAGCACGGGGAAGGGGTTGTGATTTCTGAAGTCTTCTCCAGTCGAACCGGATTGACAATCGGCGACAGATTCCGGGCATGGATCGAATCATCGCCGGTCGAACTTCCGGTGCTGGGTATTATTCGAGACTATCGGACCCAGGGCGGCGTTGTCTTTTACTCGATGTCAGGGTTCAACATGCGGTATCATGATATCCAGTGGGGCGGATGCCGTATTTTTTTCAAGGATCGGACACAGGACATAGATGCCGCCGTTGCTTCACTGCAAAATGAAATCGTACGCCGCTGGGGAGACACATTGGATATGATCAGCGGCGATGGGTTGCGAACCGTTATTTTAAAGGTTTTCGATGAAACCTTTGCCATTACCACGGTTCTTTTGCTTATTGCACTCATCATCGCTGCCCTGGGCATTGCCACGACCCTGACCATATTAATACTGGAACGCTCAAAGCAACTCAATACATTGTATGCCGTTGGTGCCAGCTTTGGACAGATTCGGTCCATGATTCTCTGGGAAGCGGCCTTTATGGTCGTTGCAGGGGAATTGGCCGGGATCGTTTGCGGATTTATCCTGTCTTATATACTGGTGTATGTCATCAATCGCCAATCCTTCGGCTGGACATTCCTTTATAAAGTCGACTGGGGGGCGCTGGCGATGTCATTTCCGCTGATTATATTGACAGCTCTGGCCGCCGCATACCCGGCGATCAAAATGGTGTTTCGAGAATCACCGGCCATGTTGTTAAGAGAGAATTAACCCGCTAAGCCGGAAATAGGAAAGAGAAAAGGGAAAATAGGATAAAAGAGACAGCGGCGGATTTTCGCTTATCTATTTTCTTATTTAAACATGATGTGTTCCAGCAAACGACTGATAATTTTTTTCACTTTCATCTTTGTTTTCGTCCATATGTGGGTATTCGCCGAAGATACAAAGGGTTATCTATCCGTAACCGGCCCCTGCGATCTCGAATTCCCCAAAGATCACGCGTCACATCAAGGATATCGCACCGAATGGTGGTACTATACCGGCAATTTACAATCCGCCGGCGGGAACCGCTATGGATTTCAGCTCACTTTTTTTCGCAGCAGCATCAACCCCTTAGGATCTGAAGAGAAATGGCCTGCGCCTTCGTCTGCCTGGCGTAGCAACCAGATCTATCTGGCACATGCTGCCATATCGGATCTTGATGAGAAACAGCATCTGCAGGCTCAAGATATGGGGCGAGGGGTGCTGGGGATCGCCGGTGAATTCCGGGATAATGATATGGTTCATATCTTTCTCAAAAAATGGTCCACCCGAATCGGTCCAAAAGCTCACCACCTAAAGGTGGTCTCCGACCAATTCTCGTTCGATCTTAATTTAACACCCCTTAAACCGGCCGTGTTTCATGGAAAGAATGGTTACAGCCGAAAAGGATCGACGCCTGAAAGAGCCAGCTGTTACTATTCGCTGACACGGCTCGAGACCAAGGGACAAGTGACACTCGCCGGGAAAACATTTACAGTCAACGGTCTGTCATGGATGGATCATGAGTTCAGCACGGCACCGCTGGAACCCGGGCTCATCGGATGGGACTGGTTCAGCCTTCAACTATCCGATAACACGGAAATTATGATCTATCTTTTGCGACAAAAAGAAGGTGGGGTAAATCCTGCTTCCAGCGGCACCTATGTTCCCTCCAGGGGAAAGGCCTTGCATTTGGAAAAAGATGATATCGAAGTGGTTGTTACGGATACGTGGAACAGCCCGGAATCGGGTGCGGCCTATCCGTCCGGATGGCAAATAAGGATTCCACCTTTGTCCCTAAATCTTGTTGTCGCTCCAAACTTGGCCGACCAGGAAATGAGAACCGGTGAAAGTACCGGAGTGACATACTGGGAAGGGAGTGTATCCGTTCAAGGCATGAAAAACGGCCGCCGGATTAACGGGAAAGGATATGCGGAGCTGACGGGGTATGCCAAAGCGTTTGATGCGCCCTTGTGAAAAACATCAAATTATAGACTGATCGGAATAACGGCACTTCATAACATCGTTGCACGATTCTAAAATTATACCAAAATCTGAATGGATACTGAATCTGAAATAGGCAAAATACCTTATGGCGAAGATTTGTCTTCTAAGTCTTTATCTGTTCTTTCATTGGGATCGGGCTCAAAGCTCTCGGGTTTTGTTATTTCTTCTCCTTCACTATCCGGGGTGCCGGTTTCTGATTCCTGATCGGAAACGACAGCGTTATCGGTAGGTTCTTCATCGGGCTTAGTGCGATTTTCTTTTTCAATAGCCTGTGGGGTTGGAAGCGGTTGCCGCTGTCTCAAGGGACGACTGGACGGACGCTGTGAAGGTGGTGTCCTGTCAGGCGGTTGTCCGGCCGGCGGGGCGTAAGATGTGTCTTCAGAAGCTGTTTTATCATAGATGATAATCTGAATTTTCTTGCTCGAAACATAAATAATTGCACTGTTAAGATTTCTGAGAATTCGTTTCAGCCCTTCATGCAGGGATACTTCTTCCAAGGAGGCAGTAACCCGGTAATTTCGCCATTTATCATCCAAACTTATATCGTAACCGGTAGCCACAGAGATTTTGTTCAACACGTTCCCCAAGGGTTCATCTTTAACCTTCAGAGAAATGAGTTCGTCGCCTGCCTTGGATTCATTTCCTGCGGAAGATGGAATCGGAAAGATCAAGGACAGCATGGCAAGGAGCAAAAGGATCATTAAAGCAGTGTAATGGCGGGAAAAAGCCATGAAATGGCGTTTCATGTTCAACATCCTTAAAAAAATGCCGGAAACCGGCGAAACGTAATATTTTTGAAAATTGACATTAAACCTCAGCTATCATCCAGGAGGGCTCTATCAGAAATTTTTCATTTAAAAAATTTCTGAATAATTTATAAACCGGATGCAATACGGTAGTCAAATTAAATCAAGTGAAGCCTTCCCCGCCGCAAAGGACGGGGCTTTCGGGGAGCGGGCCGATCAATGATCGGCAGGTTTATCCTGATAGCGTGCTGATAGCGGTTTTTGAAACGCAGTTGTGCCTCGGGATTGGGCTAAATTACTGGAAATACCAGTTACGGAGATACCGACGTAAAGGAGGAATGGCTGCCCCCTGAACACATACAAACCTTTTAATGTTTGAATCAGTGTTGAAAACACTAAAATCTTCCATTATCATTCAACAATCAAAATCGAAATATCCGATACTGCCTGAAGGACTTTCTGGGATACGCTGCCAAAGAGGAATTTTTTTAAGCCGGAATGACCCCTTCGTCCCAAAACGATCAGGTCGTAACCGGTGCGTGCTTCTTCTATAATCGTCACCGCGACATCATGCTTCATCATTTTAATTTTCGTTGACATCGATTCCGCTTTAAATCCGGCTTCCAAAAATGCTTTTCGTCCGTCCTCCAGCGTTTCTTCCAAAATTCGCCTTTTCTCGTCTTGAATCGCCTGACAATAATCCTGATATTGTTTTGAAGCAAATCCTCTGATGAACGGCGGGTTAAGTTCGCATAAAAGGTCCACATTCGGGATAACGCTAAACAGGGTAATCACCGAATTTTCGGAAAGGGTTTTTGCCGCAAATTCAACAATGTTAGATGATATTTCAGACCCATCCAATGCAATCAGAATTTTCAGGGGCATTTTTGCCTCCATAATTTTGCGTCTCGGAATTTCTACAATTTATGATATTATTTCCTTTAACACAGTTTTTTTTCACAGCAACATGGAATGATGGAATGGTGGAATGATGGAATGGTGGAATGATGGAGTATCGGGGTTTTGAAGCGGAAAAAGTCATTTTTATAAAGACCGATAGAATACCTTTCTTCCCGAAAAACCGGCCCGCCAAACTACCGGCAGACAAGCGGACAAGTAAACCCATCATTCCAGGATTCCAATCTTCCATTATTCTCCCGCTATCTATCAGGATGAGCGAAATGAACCAAGTTCATTTTAGTATTTCTTTCAATGAAAAGGAGCCCTTCGGCGGATTGAGCAGCCGCTGCTTGATCTGTTCTCTAATACGGCGCACTTTGTCAAGTCTTTCCTTTTAGGGTGACTTCCTCTTATATAACCGAAGCCGATCCCTTACGGCTGAGCCAGTTTGCCCGGAACATCCAGAAGTCTCATGGTTCACTCTCTTCTATGCAATTAATTAGCTTAAAATATTGACAATTAGCCGGTAATATGCAAATCGTAATTTTAACTCTATATCAAGCAACTTCTTCCTGTTTTCAATTGTAATGTGGCAACTTTTTTGTGCTTTTGTGCGCATTTTCAAGATCAATATTACCCATAATCGCATCATTTTATCTAAAATTTCATTATGTTGTAAAATTTAACAAAAAGGTGCTATGCGGCAAAAAAGCCTTCTATTAGAAATAGACTGCATTTTAGCCGTATTTCATGTTTCAATATTAAACAACTTTTAGAACTAACATATTGTATTGTTTTTATTTATTAATCTTGTATCGGCATTTAGCCGTAATTAAATGCGGCTATTAGGCCGTCTAATCCATGTTAGAACTGCGTGTTACCGAAGAAGGTGTTTGGAGTTTTTAAATAACCGTTTTTATATGGAGAAACAAAATGTCACTGCGTTTTCATGAAATCGCTGAAACCTGTCATCGTATCCTGAATCCATTTACTGAAGATCAACTTATGTTGTTAGGTGAAATTTGCCATTTGCACTCAGGTATGAAACTGCTTGACCTAGCTTGCGGTAAGGCAGAGATGCTGTGTCGTTGGGTACAACATTACGGAATTAGCGGTGTAGGCGTAGATATTAGCGCGGTGTTCTTGGATGCAGCACATGAACGGGCGGCAGAATTGAAAGCAACTGAAAAGTTAACATTCGTCCAAGGTGATGCAGGGAAATATCCTCAAGCGACACATGATTTTGACGTGGTCAGTTGTATCGGGGCAACCTGGATCGGTAATGGTTTAACCGGCACATTAGAATTGATGAAACCCGCGCTTAAACCAGGTGGTTTACTCCTTTTAGGTGAACCCTACTGGATAGAATTGCCACCGGAAACTGCTTATGCGGCTATGGGCGTCAGTAAGGACGATTATGTTACCTTAGAAGATACGCTAGACCGGTTTGAGTCAGCTGGAATGCGACTCGTAGAGATGGTACTGGCAAATCATTATGGGTGGGATCGATACGAGGCACCGCAATGGATGGCTGTGGATGATTTCTTATGCACCAATCCCAATGATCCCGATGCTCCAGCGCTGTACGAGTGGATAAGCAACAACCAGCGCAGGTATCTTAAATATGGGCGGCGTTATTTCGGTTGGGGCGTGTTCGTACTACGACTTTCACATTAGTCTTCTATGTAGTCCCCAAATTAATGGAATCAAGTTCTAACAAATCGCTGGTGCCGACCCAAAAAGCCGGGCGGCACAGTTCAATGTTCGGCAGATAATATTAATTTGGAATAGTGGAAAGATTGGTTCTTGCTGGAATATTTTATGATAACCGAATGTTGGCTGTTGTTCATACTGAAAGAGGAAAGAATATAAGAATTATCAGTGCCAGGAAAGCAACCAGAAAAGAAAGGAAATATTATGAAAGTAATGTCTAATGATCCTGATATGTTGGAAGAATATGACTTTAGCAAGGGAATAAGGGGTAAATACGCTGAAAAATATAAAAAAGGAACTAATGTTGTGATCATCGATCCAGATGTAGCTGAGTTTTTTCCAGATGAAAACTCAGTAAATGACGCTCTGCGGTCATTAATTCCTATAATTAAAAAAAGAGAAGAAAGGACTGCCGAAGGGCATTGAGATGGACCGGAAAAAGCTTGTGCGTTTTTCCATTTTCCGGCAGTCCTCACAAATCTCACCTTTTTCAAAGTCCTTCATAGCTTTTCCCAGCGCACTCATGCCCGACGTTCTACTTTTAAAAATGATAGATAACAAACTCAAAATCGATCCACCTTTATATTTGGTTGGGAAATATATCCATTGTTGGAACTGCGAAGAAAAAATGCCTGCTGTTGCTCTGCTATCCCCGGTTGTCGATGGTGAAGGAGACGAGATTTGCATATTATCTGATATACAAGAGCTTCCCAGAGATGTTTATTTTTTTATCAAAAAAAGAGTTCCTTCATCATCAAATGCCCATTGTTAATGCAAGGTAAACTGGGTTAATTGCGGGGTTTGTGGGTGGGCCTCATCCATAAACCAAAAATTCCTTGACAAATGTAGCCCATTGGCTACAATAATGCCATGATCGAAGTCCGCAAAACCGAAACTTTTGTCAAATGGCTCGATGGGTTGCAAGACCTCCGCGCTCGTGCTCGTATCCTTGTCCGAATTGAAAGATTAGCGGCCGGAAATCCGGGCGACGTCAAGCCAGTTGGTGAGGGTGTATCGGAAATGCGGATTGATTACGGACCCGGCTATCGGGTCTACTTTAAAAAGATAGGACAAAAGGTGGTCATCTTGTTAGCTGGCGGCGACAAAAATACCCAGTCCAAGGATATCAAAACCGCCTTACGCCTATCACGTAATTTATAGGAGTAAATCATGGCAAAAACCAAAACTTCCAGATACGATGTCGCAGAACACCTTCGCACCCCAGAGGAAATGGCTGCTTACCTTGAGGCCTGCCTTGAGGAAGCGAATGGCGACGCCGCTTTTGTTGCCAAAGCTTTGGGGGATATTGCTCGGGCCAAGGGCATGTCACAAGTGGCGCGTGATGCAGGTCTATCACGCGAAAGTCTTTATAAAGCACTCTCGGGAGAACGAACTCCAGGTTTTGACACAATACTTAAAGTTATCGGTGCTCTCGGTATAAAATTGCACGCGGAAGCAGCTACCGTAGATAGCTCGAAGGCCCAACAACAGGTTCAACCAGACCGCGTGTAACGTCGCGGTTTTTCATTGAAGCACCCCGGCGCGGCTGGTTAACCTCTAAGCGTGTATGCCAGGCATGGCACGTAACTTGCGGGGTGTAAGTCCCCGTACCAGGTGTTCGCGGAGCCTAAGGTTAGGAGAAGGACAAGGGCGTCACTGCGAGGTGGGGTCCCCGATAAAAGTATCGGGACAGGCTTCCGGAAGTCCCCCGCTCAAAGTCCGGGATCTTCGACAATCCATAGATGCAGGGCGACGAACCCCGCCGGTAGCGGGATAAACATCCACCGGATCTGAGGTGTGGTACATCCGGGACGAGCCCCGATAAAACATCGGGATAGATGCGCACGTGACCACGAAGTCCTCCATCCGCCCCGCCTAAAGCGGGATAAACTGCGGGGTGTGCTTTATAAATCCGGCGTTTATGCATTGAAAGTTATGTGTCTTACCCTGGGAGATCTCTCGTACTGCCTCGGAGCGTCGCGTGCGAGGCGAATTGGCTGAGGAGAGAGCAATCGACCCTGATCGTATGAGAGAAGTCAGTCCCGCCTAAAGCGGGATAAACTGCAGGCATAGTAGGTGAAGGACGTTCCTGCTGTCGGGACTGGAAACGAGCCGCGAAAGAGCGGAGGACTCACCCCACCGAAGGCCTGAACGGTTTCCGAGAGGAGTTAAATGACAGGAAAGCGGCCCGTAAGACGAGCGGACATTAGACCGGCAAAACAATTGCGGTTGCCTTTGCATTGCCCGCGAAATACTTTTCGAATCGGGGTTTACCGAGACTGTTTGTTAAACTGACTTAGTCAACCGAACCGCCGTGGTACGTGATCCGTATGCCCGGTGGTGTGGGAGGGGGGAGGCCGTGAGGCCCCTCCCTATTCCGATTGGGTTTTGTTGAAATAATCAGTAATGGTATCGGAGTTGGGCTATGTGGATGGCATCGGAGCTGACCTTGTAAACGATTCTGTGTTCGTCATTGATACGGCGAGACCAGTACCCTGAAAGTGCATGTTTTAGCGGTTCAGGTTTTCCGATTCCTTCAAAGGGATTGCGTTTGATTTCTTTTATGAGTGTATTAATTCGTCGGAGGATTTTCTTGTCGGTCTCTTGCCAATACAGGTAATCCTCCCATGCATGGTCGGAAAAGATCAGCTTCACTCGATAAGCTCCCTTTCTGTTCCTTTTCCATCTTCAAGTTGGACGATGGATTCAATTAAGCGTCTGGTATTTTTCGGGGAGCGCAAAAGATAGGCTGTTTCCTCGAGTGCTGTGTAGTCTTCAAGGGACATGATAACAACCGAATCGTTTTTTTTCCGTGTTATAATAACCGGCGCATGATCCTTGCAAACCTCTTCCATGGTTTTTGCAAGATTCTGTCGGGCGGCTGTATAAGTCATCGCTTTCATAGGACACCTCCTGTACGGTTAAATGTACATGTACAATTTCAGTTTGTCAAGCTCTAAAATTTTTAACCCAACCATGGCATGAACCGTGACTGGGTTTTCGCTGGCGCTCAACCCCAGCAGGTTATGCCCACGTTCGACTGGAGGAGACACAGGCAATGATTGGAGCGATCGCCGGTGACATTATTGGGTCGGTGTACGAGCACCGACAGATCAAGACCAAAGATTTCCCCCTATTCGATGCCCGGTGCACCTTCACAGACGACACAGTACTGACCGTCGCAATTGCGGATGCGATCTTGTCAGGCAAGCCGTACATAGATTCTGTTCGGCGCATCGGCAGACGGTATCCTGATGTTGGCTACGGCGGTTCATTCATCGGCTGGCTCTACTCCCCCGATGCCAGACCATACAATAGCTGGGGTAACGGGTCTGCGATGCGCGTCAGTCCCGTAGGCTTCGCGTTGACGACAGAGGACGAAGTGCTCGATCAGGCGAGGGCGACGGCAGAAATCACACACAACCATCCGGAGGGCGTGAAGGGCGCACAGGCTACTGCACTTGCCGTCTTTCTTGCCAGAACTGGAGCTGACAAGGAATCGATCCGATCGCGCATTGCGAGCCAGTTCGAATATGATCTCGACCGGACCGTAGATGACATCCGGCCGTCATATGCTTTCGACATCTCCTGCCAAGGAACCGTACCTGAAGCTATCATTGCGTTTCTCGATTCTGATTCGTACGAAGACGCCGTCCGAAATGCCGTTTCCCTGGGCGGCGATAGCGACACACTGGCTTGTATCACGGGAGGGATTGCGGAGGCGTTGTATGGTGGCGTACCGGACGGTATCCGAACCAAAGTCCAGGAGTTGTTGACGCCTGACCTGTGGTCAGTAACGCAGGCATTCTGTGCCAAGTACAGATAGCAAGTCGAATAATGCCTTGCACCGGACGGCTAATCGCCACCGCTGAAGGCCAGCGTTCGCCTCTCGATTAATCAGTGGTTCATATAGATTACCCGCCGGAGGGCAGTGGCAAAGGCTGAGACAGCGCTAGAGTATTCGAAGGCGGGTGTAATGCTTGGAGGTTTTACGTGAACTGTAGGGTGTTATATGTGAGTGGATCTCTCGGCCTCGGACACGTAACGCGCGATCTTGCGATCGCTACCGAGATGCGCCTGATGTGTCCCGACGTGGACATCGCGTGGATCGCAGGTTCACCCGCTTCTGAGGTACTTGCAGCGGCCGGAGAGCGGCTTGTGCCTGAACAGCCCCAGTACCGAGGAGAGACGGAAATTGCAGAAGCGGTTGCGCATAAGAGTCGTCTGAATCTGACATTATACGTGTTTAGCGCCCTGAATGCCTGGTTCCATAATGCCCGTTTGATAGGGACAGTCGCATCCCGCGTTGCGTTCGATGTCATCGTCGGGAACGAGACGTACGAGATTCCCGTGACCAACTTCTTCGGCATGCACGTGCTGCCGCCTGTCCCCTTCGTGATGATGTATGACTTCTGGGGTATGGAGGCTACCTCTGAGAATGTGCTCGAAAAGCTTGGCGCGTGGGTGCTCAACCTCGTCTGGTCACAGGAACGACGAGTGACCGCTCGGGGACGAAACGCGGCCATCTTTTTCGGCGAGATCGAGGACGTGCCGGACCGGCCTTTTGGCTTCCTCTTACCCAATCGTCGTCGTTATGCTGAGAAACATGTTGAGTTTGTGGGCTACCCACTGTCGTTTGAAGTGAAGACCGTTCCTCCCAAGGAAGCCTTGCGTCAAGAGCTTGGGTACAAGGATGGGCCGCTCGTGATCTCCACGGTCGGCGGCACATCGATTGGGAAAGAGCTTCTCGAACTCTGCGGACGGGCATTTCCCCTCGTCACGGCCCGGGTGCCGGATCTACGCATGGTCTTGGTTGCTGGCCCTCGTATCGATCCACAGTCTCTCAACGTACCCAAGGAAATCGACTGTCGCGGAATGGTGCATCGGTTATGGCGCCACTTGGCCGCCTGTGATCTCGCAGTTGTGCAGGGCGGAGGCACGACCACGCTTGAAGTGGAGGCGCTACGTGTGCCCTTCCTCTTCTTCCCTGTTGAGCACCACTCCGAGCAGGAGGTTACCGTTGCGGGTCGCCTTGCCCGCCACGGAGCTGGAGTGCGGATGCGAATCTCGTCGACAAGTCCCGAGCAAATGGCCGATGCTATTGTGGCCAATCTTGGCGCCAACGTCTTCTATCCAGAAATACCATGCCGTGGTGTTCAATTGGCTGCGAGCCGTATACTGCAACGCGCGGGAATTCGCGTTGCGTAGTGCAAGTAACCAGGGTTCGGCTAACGGGCCGGAAAGGTTTGACACCTGTATTTATGGCATGAACCCTGACTGAGATTTCGCTGCGCTTCATCATGAAATGCCCGTCAATACAAGGCAAACTGCGCTAACTGCGGGGTTTGTGGGTTCGCTTGAAAGCATTACATCATTACTGAAATTTATGTATTTGACAATAGCGCCTAAAATCATTATAGTCTGGACAGACTAGACTGATAATGATTAAGGAGGTTTTTATGGGACACATATGGCAATTGCAGGAAGCAAAAAATAAATTCAGCAAACTTGTTGAAAAAGCACAATCTGAAGGTCCGCAATTTGTAACTAAACATGGAAAAGAATCCGTTGTGGTCCTTTCAGTGGAAGATTATCAAAAAATTATAAAACCAAAATCCAATCTGTTTCATTTCATTCAATCATCTCCTTTGTCAAAGATTTCAGTTGATATTGAACGTGACAAAAGCGTCTCCAGGGATATTGAATTATGATTTTAGCAAAGGTCGGCGGGGTTGCCTTTTGCGGCGTCTTGTCGCGCGCCGCTCAATTTTACGTTCTGTGCCGATTGAAAGATTGGGGTCACGTTCTGATTATGGATTAAGAAAATTAATACAAATGATATTAACAGGTTGTATTGATAGCACAAGTGGCTTATGCAATAGTGTTAATCACAAAACAAAATGTGCACTCGACGACACGACAGAAATAGTTGATCAGCCGATATTATTCATCGGCTCTTAGAAACTGCGGTACGGTTTTTTCAATTGTGATCTTTGCCAACGCTGCCTTTATGAGATGAAACTCCTGAATCGTTTATTTATGATGAACGGATAGTGGTCCGGTCGTCTGTTCGGCTGACATGGCGTGGACTTTTTCCGCCGTAAACCAGTGGGAAGTCTTCAAACATATTTTTACCAGCATGAGCATCACCGGAACTTCAATGAGCACGCCCACCACCGTGGCCAAGGCCGCACCGGACGACAGGCCGAAAAGCATTGTGGCAGTGGCAATGGCCACCTCGAAATGATTGGAAGCGCCGATCATGGCCGCCGGCGCCGCATCTTCGTAGCGAAGTTTCAGCAGCCGCGCCAGTCCATAGCCGAGCCAGAAAATCAGGTTGGTCTGGATAAACAGCGGGATGGCGATCCAGAGAATCGTCAGCGGATTGCTGATAATGACTTCTCCTTTGAAGCTGAACAGCAGCACCAGCGTAATCAGCAATGCGATGATGGTCACCGGGGTCAACACGTGCAAGAATTTTTCCTTAAACCATGTTTCACCTTTTGCGGATATGATCCACTTGCGTGAAAGAAAGCCCGCCACCAGGGGAAGGGCCACGTAAATGCCGATGGACAGCAGCAGCGCCTGCCAGGGTACCGGCAACCGTCCCACGCCCAGCAAAAATCCGCCCAGAACACCATAAAGCACGAGCATGGTCAATGAGTTGATGGCCACCATCACCAGCGTCAGACCGTCGTTGCCTCGTGACAGATAGCCCCAGACCAGCACCATGGCCGTACACGGCGCAATCCCTAAAAGAATGCAACCGGCCAGATAGCTGCGCCAGAGGGGAACTTCAAGCAGTTTTACGCCGTTGGCCATCACGACCGTACCGGCGCCGTGGGTCGCACCCACCGGAAGGTCGAGACCGAAGGGCATCTTGACCAAATCCACGGCATCCGGTCCTATGAAGCCGTAAAAAAGGGTTCCCAGAAAAAAGAGGGCGATCCCGTACATGGTAAACGGCTTGATGCACCAGTTGACGAACAGGGTCAAAAACACCGGTTTTCCGCTTTTGCCGGCCTGGATGACCGAGCTGAAGTCGATTTTGACCATGATGGGATACATCATGAAAAAGAGACAGATTGCGATGGGGATGGACACCACCGGCGCACCCTTGACATAAATGGCCAGACCATCGAGGTATTGGGCAAAACCGGGGGCGATTTTTCCGAGCAGAATGCCGGCGATAATGCACAGCACCACCCACAGGGAGAGGAATCGCTCGAAAATACTGGTCATTTTTCGATCATTGTTCAAAACATCGTTGCTCATCAATTATATCCTCCTCTTAACGTTATCTTTAAAAAATCTTATATTCCAATTGGGGCAAAGCCCTAAGTTCGTCATCCTGATATCCCACAATGTATTCAAAATAGTGTTTATTGTATTAAATTTGTCGAGAGCACAGCCCTTGGCTTCCTTAGAATGCTGAACTTTGCATCCTGCACAATTCTTCAGGACTGTTTTTTAACAGGTTATTCAAGGTTTCGGAATCCTAGCGTATCCTTGGGGCGTTCGACACAGAACTGAAAACCCAGGCAATGGCATTGCGCGCCTGCTCAGGCGCATCATCACTTGCCAAACTGTAATATCGCCAGCGCCCGTCTTTTCGGTTTTCAACCAGACGTGCCTGAGTAAGGATTTGCATGTGTTTGGACACTGTGGATGGTGCAAGGCCTAAAAGTTCCGTAATCTGGCAGACGCATAGTTCACGGCCGTCCAGCGCCATCAGAATCCGCAGGCGGGTTTCATCGGCCAGGGACTTGGTAATTGATAAAAAATTAAGCATAAATACCTCTAATGTTATAATTCGTCATGTGGCGAAATATAATATCATCCGTTATCGCTGTCAAGCACCATATATTTATTAGATTCTACATTCAGGCTGTGTTCTGCCGCATTTCGTCAAGACGATTTGCCAGACATGGATGCTTCGTGCACGAAAAGCGGCGGCACAGGACACCAGATAATATTCCCACATTCGTTTAAATCTTTCATCATATTTATCTTTTAGATCGGGCCAGGCATTCCGGAAATTTTCATTCCATGCCATTAGGGTCTTGTCGTAATGGGGCCCGAGGTTGTGCCAGTCTTCTACAACGAACAACCCCTCAACGGCTTTGGTGATCTGTGCCATGCTGGGCAGCATGCTGTTGGGAAAGATATATTTGGTAATCCACGGATCGATGCTTTTTTGAGATTCATTATTGCCGATGGTGTGCAAAAGGAATATGCCGTCATCTTTGAGGCACCGGTGAACGGTCTGCATGAACACGTTATAGTTTTTTTCACCCACGTGTTCAAACATGCCTACGGAAACGATTTTATCGAATGAGCCGCGGATATTACGATAATCACAATCTAAAAGATGAACCGGCAGGTTTTTACAGAAATCTCCGGCATACCGGAGCTGCTCTTTTGAAATATTTACCGCAGTCACTTTGCAGCCGTAATGCTCGGCTGCATATTTGGCAAACCCGCCCCATCCGCATCCGATATCGAGGACATGGTCATCTGGACCAATAGCGGTTTTTTTACAGATCAGGTCTAATTTGTTTTGCTGGGCCTGATACAGATCGTCCGTGTCATTAAAGTAGGCGCAACTGTATTGATTATAGGGATCGAGAAAGGACATGAAAAGATCATTTCCAATGTCATAGTGACGTGTCACGTTGTTATGCGAACGCGATTTTGACTGGCGGTTGAAAATAATTTCAGGGAGAAAAAGCAAAAGATACTTAATTCCCCCTTTGACGTTTTTATCAAGTTCGGCTTTCAGGATACGATATATACATTCATCAATTTGGGGGCAGTCCCACAAGCCGTCCATATAGGCTTCACCGAGACCCAGGTTTTTGTCACGCAAAACCCTTGCATAAAACCTGTCATCGTTAACATGAATATCCCAGGGACGCTTACCGCCGATTTTTATGTCGGCCATCGACAGCAGGGTTTCAAAATCCTTACGCAAATTTTTCCGCAGAAACCATCCCCGACTGCTGCTTTTCCGCTGTGACCGATAATCAATCCGGTCTTTTAAAACAGTATTAGCTGACATGGCTATTCCTCCTTTCCCAGACGAACTAAAATTTACATCGCGCTTGGTGGCTTAATGGCGGAACGGAAAGAGTTTTGCCACAAAAAGAATAAAATTTACACTTAGGAACCTCAGAAATCCAGATGAAACTGACTCAAATACGCAGACAGTTTGACCTTTTTATCCTCTTCCATCGGCGGGCAGTCATCAGGTCCTTTTGCGCCTTCGGCTACCCGGGCGGCAAAAACCATGCAGGTGGGCTGACCGCATTCCTTGCAATTGGTTTTCGGGAGCAGTTTCAATATTTCGATGATCTTGGGCTGGGGAGCCGCTTCATACACGGGTTCGATCTTGTCTCGATTATCCCAGGCCGAATTAATCTCCCGTTTCAACCATTCGATAATCTTCGTCGCCTCTTCTTCGTCCTTGAGCGCATTGATGGCGATTTTTTTGGCATGGACGGTGATCAGTTTCCCCTGCACCTTGAACGTGACGGACGGAGGCTCTTTTGTGAAAGTGAACCCTCCGAGCGCGGCATTCAGGTAAGGGATCGCCTCGCCCACATCCTGGTCCAGATGGGCGAAACAATGCACAGCCATGGCACCTGGCTGGCACTCTGAATTGAAGATTTCTTTGGTATAGGATTCCAGTAACATTTTAAACCTCCTTGTATGATAAAATTTTTTGAGCAACTTATTTTCGAATTTCTGTTTTTTGGGCCTTTAAATTAAAACCAATCACGAAAACACGAAAGGACGAAAGCACGAAATATAAATCTTCTTTTTCGTGTTTTTAAAGTTTCGTGCTTTCGTGATACAAATATTTATAGTTCAGTTCGTACCGGTTATTTTCACTATTTCATGCTCTGTTTCGGGCTTTGCACAGCACTTCCGGGTCGATTTTTAAAATTTCATTTAAGCGTTTTTTGTCTTTCCGAATTTGCGGTGTTTTGGATAATGATCTGAACGTCCAGACAATGGCTTCTCGCACTTCATCCGGTGCATCATCCCCGGCGAGACGGTAATATCGCCAGCGCCCTTCCTGACGGCCTTCAACAAGGCGGGCATTGGAAAGAATCGACATATGTTTGGACACCGTTGAGGGTGCCAGTTCCAAAAGTTCAACAATCTGGCATACGCACAGTTCACGACCGTCCAGTACCAGTAAGATACGAACCCGGTTTTGATCTGACAGCGCTCTCGTGATTGCCATGAACGTAAACATAACGACCTCCTGAGGTTTTTAGAACGTCATATCGCCACATAACGAAATATATTGGATGCACGTGTTTCTGTCAAGTACTATTTACTCGGAACTTATGGGATTTTCGTTGGTTCGGTTTAATTCGGAATGTAAAATTATTTTTGAAGGGAACGCATCCACGCCTGTGCAGCCATCTGAACCGGATCCCAGGGGCTGGACAGGGGCGGCGTGTAACTCAAATCAAGATGATTTAGATCATTCACTGTCAATTTATTGTAAATCGCGGTCGCGATGATATCGATCCGTTTTGAAACTTCTGTTCCATAAGCGCCGACAATCTGGGCGCCTAACAGACGATGACTTTTACGATCCCCTGTCATGCGGATGTGCATCTTCTTTGCGCCCGGGTAATAGACTTTGTGATCCCAGGTTTCGAAATCCGAAGTGACCGGTTCAAAACCTTCGCTAAGCGCTTCATCATCTTTTAGACCGGTTCGCGCCGCTACCAAGTCAAAAATCTTCACCGACTGGGTCCCTAAGGAACCCGCAAACTCAACATTCCCACCGACCGCATTTTCGCCGGCGATGCGTCCCTGCTTGTGTGCCGTTGTTCCCAGCGGCAAATACATGTTTTTGTTCAACAGGCAATGATAGGTTTCTGCACAATCACCCGCCGCAAAAATATCAGGGTGACTGGTCTCCATTTTTCGATTGACGTGAACGGCGCCTTTTACACCGAGCGTTATTCCTGCTGTTTGGGCCAGGGTTGTTTGGGGACGGCATCCCGTAGCGACCAGCACCATGTCCGAGCTTACTTCAAAGCCGTCCCTTCCTTTAATGAACAGTGTTTGTTGTTTCAATTCAATTTCGGTGACGGCGACGCCGGTAAATACATTTACGCCCTCGCGTTCCAATTCCGACCGAACCAGATTTCCCAATGACGGATCAAGCGTCATCAAAACTTCAGGGAAATATTCTACCACATTAACCGTAAGCCCCAGATGCTTCATGGCATCCGCCATTTCCATGCCGATGTATCCGGCACCGATAATGGTAATGGATTTGGGATGTTGGGTGTCAAGATACTTTTTAAACTGAAAACTATCCTTCATCCAGCGCAGGAAAAACACTCCGGGCAGATCCAGACCCCGAATTGGGGGACGTATGGAGGCTGCGCCGGTGCCGATCATCAATTTGTCATAATGGAGTGCTGTCGGATGGCCCGTTGCCCTTTTTACCAGGATTGTTTTGGCGGCAGGGTCAATTTTTTCAGCCACGTGTTCGTTTAAAACGCGAATTCCTTGATGCTCGATTTCGGCCAGCGTCCGATGCGCCAGATTTCGCCAGTCGGTCACCTCACCGCTTAAGTAAAACGGAAGCCCGCAAATGCTGAAATTGGGATAGCGGTCGGCCAACACCATGGTGACATCCACATTCGGTGCCAGTTCCCTGGCTCGCAAAGCAGCGCTGATCCCGGCGTCACTGCCGCCGATGATAAGGAATTTTTTCAATTTGAACCTCACAATTTAATGGACCCGTAATTACCCGGACAGCTCTTTTAGCAACAGGTCAATGCCTTCCGGAATTTTGCCGCTGCCGGTGTATATCATTATCTTTTGTCCAGGTCGTTTTACGATGCAGGTCGGTGTGCTTCTAACGCCAAAACGTTGGATCAACTCCACCCACTGGTCGAAAATGGGTTTGACGTTTATAAGTGAAAGCTTGATGTTGTGTGTTTTCAGTTTTTGAAACAATTCACTTTCCGAATCTACGACCTTGGTTTTGGCAATACCAAATAGAACTCTGCGGATATGGAGTATTTCGGAAAAACCATCAGCCGTTTCAGCTGCATAGAGAAAATATCTGGAGTAAAGCGGTGTTGACTTGTGGATCGGCTTATCTACAAACGTTATTTTTGCCCCCAACCGGTTCAGGTCCGCCAGCGCTTTTTCCAAATACGGCTCGACCGCCTGGCAGGGCGG
>JAWOIY010000140.1:0-21069 GCA_046484425.1 Desulfobacterales bacterium
TTAGGAGAAAAACTCCCCGACCCCTGAGTTATTTAAATGCCAGCGAGCATCATCCCGGCAAACCAACCGGAGGGGTTCGGGAAAAATCGCGGGTTCGATCATTTGTGAAATGGGGAAATTTTTTAAAAATGTGGCCGACTGACTTGACGGGTTGTCTCTTGCGCATTAGGTTTATTCAACGTGGTACCACATTGTATGTTACCATATTCAATTATGTAAATGGATTTTATAAGCTGAATAATCGAACTCAGCGATAATTCAATTGAAATGAAATAATTATATCACTAAAGGGGGGTGATTTTATGTCTATGCCGCGAGATAATATCTACTCTGAAATGAATAAGGCTTGGGAGATTTATTTGGAAGCTCTCGAAAATTCCCTCGACACGCTCGAAAAAGACATTGAAGAAGCTAAAAGCATGGCCGGGATATGCACCGATGAGTGGTGTGAAGCGGTTGAACACGTTATTGATGAACTCAACAATGCGCTGTTTTCAATCAGTGAGCCGAGATGGTCCGACGTCGACTACTCAAGGCGGATAAAGACCCTTAAGAGAAGAATTTATGACATCTATGTGAATTACAGGGGTGTTTACGCCAGAGCAGCATAATTTCGAACGCTTCGCAACCCTTTGAAATGGAATATATGCTCTGGTCCGACCACGAATGGTCGGGAGCTGCACTGCGTTTCGACAAGTTACGGGAAATGCGCTCGCCATTGAAATTCGAAAGGGCAGGTGCATTTCCCGTTCCGTTGATACAAGACTTAATGAATCTCATCCCGCTATTTTTTCGATCCTTCTTAAATGACGTCCTCCCTTAAATTCTGCATTCAACCAGGCGTCCACGATTCTAACTGCTTCCTCTTCCGACAACATCCGCTCACCAAGAGCGATCATGTTTGCATTGTTGTGTTCTTTGGTTAATCGTGCACTTTCTTCATTCCAGCACAACCCACAACGGATCCGCTTTACCTTATTTGCCACCATTGCCTCTCCGTTTCCACTGCCTCCGAAAACAATCCCCAAATCATTTTCTCCCTTAGACACACTTTCAGCCGCAGGCCGGACATAATCCGGGTAATCAACAGGTTCGTCACTATTGGTACCGAAGTCAACTACAGTATACGCCTTGGATTTCAAATGCTTCTTGATGGTTTTCTTAAGTTTGTAACCGGCGTGATCGCTTCCCAGCGCGATTCTTTTCATCTCATCTCCTGTTCAAAAGCCCAAAGCCTTTCGTTTTTCCAGTGTGGTTAAAGAAGAGCATTTCAGTGGGGAATGCGTATGATGGCGATATCAGCCCGTAATCCGGTACTTTCTTCATACGTCGACATACCGGCAAAGGAATCTCGACTCATCATATCGCGTTATCTCTTTGAAAAAGTTTCAATCATTCAGATAAAAACACAACTTTTCCCAGCAATGCGGAATCCTTGACGGGCCGGAACTATTCAGACAGACGGTCCCAAAACGCTTTGCCTTTGTCAAGATCCATGCCGCTGCCACCTGAAATGTCGGCCGGTGTTTTAAAGCCTCTTAGCTTTGCAATTCGATCATTCAGGGGAGGATGGGTTGAGAACAGGCTCATAAGTTTTTGACCGGAAAGGGGGTTTACAATAAACATATGGGCTGTAGACGGATTGGCATTCATGGGGATTTTGCCCGAATGAGCACCCAGCTTTTCCAATGCCCGGGCCAAGCCTTCATTATTTTCGGCAAAACGCGCTCCCGAAGCATCCGCCATATATTCCCGGGATCGGGAAATGGCTGTTTGTATGAGCACGGCTGCAATGGGAGCAAGAATTGACATGATGATCAATCCGAAACCCCCCATGCCTTCATCATCGTCTCTCATACCCCCAAAAATAGCCGACCACCGCGCCATGCTTGCCAGCATCATGATGGCTCCGGCCATGGTGGCGGCAATCGAACCGATCAGGATATCACGGTTTTTTACATGGGCCAGTTCGTGCGCCAGGACGCCGGTCAATTCTTCGCGGTTCATGATGTTTAACAATCCTTGAGTAACCGCCACAACCGCATGTTCCGGATTCCTGCCGGTTGCGAATGCATTGGGGGATTCCTGGGGGATGATATACACTTTCGGTGTTGGAAGGCCGGCTTTTTGGGCAAGATTTTGGACTATTCCATGGAGTTCAGGTGCCTGGCCAGGGGTTGTTTCACGGGCCCTGAACATGCGAAGAACGATTTTATCGGAGTACCAGTAGCTGAAAAAATTCATGCCTGCCGCAAAGACGAACGCAATAATCAGGCCCTGCCGTCCTCCCAGGAAATGGCCGATTAACATGATAAAAACCGTCATAATCGCAAGCAAAACCGTTGTCCTAATTTGATTTCCCATGTGGTAACCTCTTTTTAAATTATAATTTATATGCTATAATATAAATCTGTTTTTCAAAAATTCAAGCAGCAAATGGTGCTGATCGTTGCAATCAACTTGCAGAATATCGTCCAAAATACAAGTCCCTTTGAGCACAGGTTGACGGTTATATTTACGATTTACACAAGCAATGTAGTGCTGTAAATTTAGCGGATATATTTTACAGAGTTACCATGGATGTTTCCGAATAACATCATTCAACTATACAATAAAAATTGATGAATTTTAAAAATGTACCGATCCTATTACAGTCTCACCGAAAAACCGTTCCAATTGACCACGGATCCAAAATTTCTTTGGCTCGGTGAGAAGCACAAGGAAGCACTGGCAACTTTAAAATATGGCGTTATCGACCGAAAGGGATTTCTGCTTGTTACCGGAGACGTAGGTACGGGCAAGACAACACTGATCAATGCATTATTGGAGAGCATCGATGAAGATACGCTGGTGGCCAACATAACGGACCCTGCGCTAACGCTTATCGAATTCTTTAATTTTGTTGCATTATCATTCAATATTCCCCAAAAATTTGACAGTAAAATTGATTTTATTGTTTATTTCAGGCAGTTTCTAAAGAAAATAAATTCGGAAAATAGAAATGTTCTGCTCATTATAGACGAAGTTCACCGTTTATCAAAAGCAGTTCTTGAGCATATTCGACTTTTATCCAACATAGAGCTTCCCCAAGAAAAACTCGTCAACATATTTTTTGTCGGCCAAAACGAGATACATCAAACCCTGGCCCTACCGGAATGCCGTGCCCTTAGACAAAGAATCAGCTTGGCATACCAGATCCAACCTCTGTCGGAAAATGAAACATTGGCGTACATCAGGCACCGGCTGAAAGTCGCCGGGACTGAAAAAAGCATTTTTACTCAAGATGCCGTTCGAGGGATATATCAATTTTCCAAGGGTTACCCTCGCCTTATAAACATCATTTGCGATCATGCGTTGTTAACGGGGTATGCCCGGAATTTGATAAAAATTACACCGGATGTTATTATGGAATGCGCTCATCAATTCAATTCCATAGGTGAAACCAGGTACAAAAACCTTACGGTTTCCCAGGATCAACATCATTCAGAATGCCGGTCTCAGTCAGTAGCGTGTCCCTTTTTAAAAGATACGGCTGAAAAAGCCGCATCCATCGAAAATACAGAAACCAGGGCCTTCATTTCACCTCAAACAGAAAACACCCGGGAACAGATAGGCGCCAAAGAAAAAATCCGCAAGAATACCGATGATGGTTCAAAGATGTCAGCCGCAGGACGATCGAGAAAAAGAAGATTTTTCACGGCGTCTGCCCTATCTGTAATGACTCAAATGCAAAAGGGAATTTTTTCCCTGGCAGCTGCTGCCGTACCGTTTTTAAAACGCTTGCAAAAAACACTGTATTCCTGGGCCAGAGCTGTTATGCCTTTTTTGAAAAATATGCAAAAAAGGCTGGCTTCCTGGATTTCCGCTACTGTACCTTTTTTGAAACGTACTCAAAATAGACTGTTTTCCCGGTTTTCTGCTGAGTCCTTACCGACACTCCTTAAAAATAAACGGCTTTTTTGGGCGTTTGCCGTATTTTTGGCATTGATGATCCTCGTCATTGCAGGTCTTTATCAGAAAGCGTTGACCACGAAAAACACTTTACCCGAACCAGCATCACTTGCTTTCAAAACAACGCCGTCATCTCCGAATGATTCCGAAGATCAGTTAACTTCACATAACGTCCCGAAAAAAGATGCTGAAATTGCCCCGGATCGCCAAATAAAAGCAATTTCTCCTCAAAAGACCGACATATCGAAACCCAATGTCTTGGAGCAGGCGAAAACATCGCTGCACAATAAAAACTTTAACCGGGCAATTGAATTGTTCGAGCGGGTCATTGCGCAACATCCGGAAAGTGCGCCTGCAATAAAGGTAGATTACTCAAAGGCGCTGCAGGGACAGGCAAACAGCGTTTTTATAAAGAACCCGGGTAGGGCCGAGATGCTGCTGGTCAAGGCAGTTGGTGCCGACCCCAAAAATGCTGAAGCCCACTTTGATTTGGGGAGGCTTTATACAAAATCGAAAAATTACCCCAAAGCCATAAAATCCTACGAAGCGGCTGCAAATCTAAACCACCGGCCCTCGGATACATTTTATAATCTTGGATTTATTTATGCATCAATGGAAGATTTTGCAAATTCCGAAAAAATGTTTCTTCATGTTGTTGAATTAAAACCGCCTTATATTGACAAAGCACTCTTTAATCTTGCCGTGGTTCAGCAAAAACAGGGGAAGCACCAGGAATGCATCGAAAATCTTGAAAAAGCCATGATAATCAACCCTAAGAATCAAAGGGTAAAGCAATATCTGAATCAGCTTAAAAATGAGAAGGGAGTGTCATAGTGGTGTGTGGCAAACAACACAGAATGGCCAAGGCTATATTGCCACTGACTTTGCTCTGTATCCTTATCGCTTGTACTTACCAGCAGCCCCCATTACAACCGGCACCTGGAGAGCCGCCTCCACCTGTTGAAACCGGGCCCGAAACTCCGGTTGCAGCGCCCGATACGCCAACTTCAGAAGTACCTGTGCAGGCACCTTCAGGACCCCGTTTTTATCTCCACAAGGTACTATGGCCGGGGGAAACACTCTCTCACATCGCAACATGGTACACCGGCACCATAACAAATTGGAAAGCCATTGCCAAAGTTAATCCCGAACTGGATCCAAGTAAAATTCATGTCGGCGACACGATTTCCATCCCGGAAGATCTGTTGACCTCGCGCAACCCAATGCCCCACTTCTTTGTACGTGCATCGATTCAAAAAGAAGGTGTGTCGCTTTCCTCACCCAGGAGGGCATCCACACCGCTGGAATCGCCGAAGTTATTCGGGCCCTTAGAATCCGAATCATCTTCAATAGAACCAGATTCACCCGAGCTTTTTGGCCCCTTAGAAACTGGAACGTCAACAGTAAAACCCGATGAAACAAAATTATTTGGGCCCATAGAATAAAATCGTATCATAATTTATGAATCGTTTTTTCGAAAAGGATGATGTCGTATTAGACAAACGCACAGGTTTAATATGGACAAAAAATGCTTCGTTATCCGAATTCCCGATGACTTGGAATGAGGCATTAATTTTTATTAAAGAACTGAATCATTCAGAACTTTATGGTCATAGCGACTGGAAGCTTCCGAATCGTAAAGAATTGTTCAGCTTGATGAGCCATGAAACCATAAATCCGAGTCTGCCCCCAGCCCATCCATTTATTAATATCTTTACCGGTTACTACTGGACTTCTACCACGTGTGTCAGGCTGCCAAACCAGGCCTGGTACGTCCATTTAGGTGGAGCAAGAGTATTTAAAGGAATGAAATACAGATCAAATATGGTTTGGCCTGTTCGAATTGCTGATCGTCTTAACATTCAAATTTTTCAGACCGGACAACTGCATTGTTATGACGAAAATGGAGATATTACAAATTGCCACAATACGGGTCAGGACGGCGAATTTCAGTCTGGCTTACAATGTAATAGACCCCGTTTCATAGAAAATGCCGATTCTGTATATGACAATGTCACGGATCTGACATGGTTGAAGCATGCAAATTACAATAGCGATATGCTGGATTGGAAATCGGCAATTGATTTGATAGAGAAGATGAATAGAGAGCGGATATACGGTTACAATGATTGGCGGCTTCCGGGTATTATTGAATTGGAAAGTTTAACGGATATGAGCCGACATTCTCCGGCTTTACCTGCTGATCATATGTTTATTAATGTTCAGGAATTTTATTGGTCTTCAACAACAAGCGTGTATGATAATGGTTATGCATGGGTGCTTTATATGATAGACGGAGCCGTTGGTGTAGGGTATAAACCATTATCTGAATTTTATTTTTGGCCTGTAAGGGGGAGCAAATAAAGATCAAATGATAACAGCCAACATCAAGGCTTTTTAGCAATAGTGGGGTGCGAAACTTTATTTTAACAAAAGGAAAGAACCATGAAGGATGTTGTTATTGTTTCAGCATGCCGGACACCCATCGGCACTTTTGGCGGGACGCTTCGCGACAGCCATGCCGCCGAACTGGCCGCCGTAACCATGAAAGAAGCTGTCAATAGGGCTGGAATCGATCCTGAAATATTGGATGACATACGCTATGGATGCTGCATGGAGCCGAGTGATGCTCTAAATGTGGCTCGAGTCGGTGCCTTGTTGGCAGGGATGCCGAATACCGTCCCCGCCGTTACCGTAAACCGGGTGTGCATATCGGGGATGGAGGCCGTTATTTCGGGTATGGCCATGATTCAGGCCGGCATGGCCGATGTCATCCTCGCCGGCGGGGTTGAACATATGTCCGGTGTCCCGTATACCGTTCCCAACGCCCGATGGGGATGCCGTCTTCAGGATCAAATTTTTGTGGATGCCCTGATACATGCCCTTCATAGCGGGTCTCATATTGTCCCCCTTTCCGACGATGGACCGCTGGATACGACAAAAGCCCCGGCCAGTCTTTTTTTGGGTAAACCTTATATCATGGGGATTACCGCCGAATTTATGGCCTATCAACTGGGTATCAGCAGAAAAGAGATGGATGAAGTGGCGATGAGAAGCCACAACAATGTCGAAAGGGCGAGTTTTGACGGGTCGTTTAAGGCGGAGATTGTCCCTGTTGAGGTGCTTCAGAGAAAAAAAACGGCGATTATTTTTGAAAAGGATGAACATTTCAGGCCCGGACTGACCTTGGATCAGCTTGAAGAACTTCCACCCGCATTTCTCAACGATACCGGAAAGGTGACTGCTGGAAATTCCAGCGGCATCAATGACGGTTCTTCGGCTATGGTGATCATGTCCGCCGACAAAGCAAAGGAATTGGATATCACGCCGATGGCGAAAATACGTGCTATCGGTAAAGGCGCCTGTCATCCCTCGGTGATGGGGCTTTCACCGGTTCCTGCAGTCAGGAATTTGCTTGAAAGCAGCAACCTGAAGATGAACGATTTCGAACTCATTGAAGTGAATGAAGCGTTTGCTGCACAATATATCGGATGTGAACGGGAATTGGGTTTGAACCGAGATATCACCAATGTGAATGGCTCGGGCATTGGACTAGGACATCCTGTAGGGTCAACCGGATGCAGAATTATGGTCACGTTGTTGTATGCCATGAAAAATAGAGGTAAAAATTTGGGGTTGGCTACTCTTTGCGGCGGCGGCGGTGTTTCCATGGCATGTGCCCTTGAAATGGTATAGGGATGCAGGGTTGTCTTGTTCTTTTCTCGAAGCCATCTTTTTTATTTGGCCGCATCACCGTTTTTATTACGCATTCAAACCAGTTCAAATAAATCTGGACCGCTTCTTTTTTTTGGCGGACGCTCCGAGAAGGTATCCAAGGAGAAGAACCCCCGCTCCTGCAACAAAAGATTGGAGACCTTTCGATTTCAAGGGAATTTTATTCTGTTGTTTAAGGCTTTTGATTTCAGTATTCAAATGTGTGTTTAATCTTTTCAACTGTTCTGCTTCTCTGATCAGTTCCTCTGTTTTTTGTGAATGGGTGAGAAGATTTTTATACCTGTTATCAAGCTGTATGAGGTCACTCTTGGCTTTTGCAGTAAATCTTTGGTTTATATTTACTTCCTGTTCCAACTCGCCGATTTTTTCTTCATACATTTTCTTTGTTTCCAATAACTTTTTTGAATCAGTGCCTTTCTTATCAATGGACGATTCAAATTTTTCGTTTAACTTCTGTATTTCATTTTTTAGATCTTCGATGATCAAGGCTTTTGGTTTTTCTGAAACGATGTATTTTGTCAGGACCCAACCTTCAAGGCCGTCTTCTGTCTTTATACTTGAATAATCCCCTATCTCTTCGATCACATCTACTGGTGTCGCTGTTTTGATATATCCCAAAACGATATCACTTGGCTTATGTCCATCGCGGACGGAAATAACAAGCTGATCAGTAACATACCGCGTGTCGGCATAAACAGATCCATTAGAAGCTGTCATTAAGAATGCAACCATAAAAAAGATTGCCATTATGGTTTTACCAAGGACCATTCGGCTCATAATAACACCTATTTATGTTTGTTTTTCTATAAGTTGCCGCTTCTTGAATGTTGCCCGACCGAACATTTCGACAACTTCTTTTTCACTGAATCCCTTGAAGGCGGCCATTTGGTCTTTGAATTGCGTCATGTTTGATTTCGGCATTTTGGATTTACCCGGTATTCACTTATTATTGGTCATAATATCACATATATCAACATTTTAAAAGAGATAGTATTGAAATTAAAAAATATAAAGTTTTGATTGAGCGCAGGAGAATCAATATCGCAATTTGAATTTCGGTTATTTTGAGATGCTGATCATATTTTGATAAACTTCTACGGCTGCTGTACCGATAGTAAATTTATATTGTTATGAAAAACGCAAATCTCTCGAAAGATCGGGATGCATAGCCGTTGGCCCTGAAATCATGGGCGGCGGGGTTGTCCGATAGGTGGATAAGCTGAGCATCGGAGCTCATTCATTTTCGAGAGGATGGGCTTTCCTCTTTTACGGGAGGTGCGAATCGTGAAGTTGTTGTTATATTTTGGTATTTTTTTCTGCTTTTATCATTTTTATCCATTTTATACTTTTATCCTCTTGTTGGGAGTGTTATGGATAATATTTATTGCTCTGTGTTGGGATCTGAGCGTTGAACTGGTGCATATTCACAAAAACCAAAAGACCAAATGACAGGTTTAAATGTTTATTCCCAAGAAAGTTGTCTGAAGTCTTATGCTAAGCCCGCTGACAAGGAAATCTTATATGACCGTACACTCGAAGAGGATTCTATTTGTTGATGATGATGACTTTCAAAGGGATTCAATGAAAAAAATGCTCGTGAGGCTGGGATACGATGTTGAACTTGCCGGAAATGCCAATGAAGCATTGGAAATATCACAACAAGAAGTATTCCCGCTGATTATAACGGATTTAAAAATGCCGGAGATGGACGGTATGGAGTTGTGTAAGCATATTAGAAAAATAAACGGAATGGCTGTCATTTATGCTTTCTCCGGATATCTCTCAGAAACAGCTTCCGATCGGCTTAAAGAGGTCGGGTTTGATGGTCATCTTTGCAAGCCGATCAAAATTGAAGTCTTAAAGCATGCCGTTGAAGGTGCATTCGACAAGATCCATCAGCGACAGAGGAGGGGTGACAATACACCGATGAGATCTTGAAAGCGCATTTGAACCATTCCATAAAATTTTAGACCATGTTTGTAATGCCCACCGAATTTGTGATATACGTTTAAAAGTCTCGCAGCAATTCTGAAACATATTTCGAATATTCGGAACTTTCTCTTATTGGAGGTGCAAATGAATACTGTTCTTCCGATCCGCTACACCCTTCACCTGGAACCTGACCTCACCCGTTTTCGATTTTCAGGCCGGGTTGAAATCGAACTTCAATGCCATAAGCCGGTTGACACGATCGTATTGAATATCCTTGAACTGGCTGTCTGGAGCTGTATGGTCCGGGTGAATGATCATGATGTTTCATGCACATATCAGATAAATCCGGAAAAAGAGGAACTCAGGATATTCCTCCCGGGACGGATGTCCGAAACGCTCTTTTTGACCGTCGATTATGAGGGGTGGATAAATGATAAGATGGCCGGGTTTTACCGCAGCAGATTTGAAGCAAACGGTCAAATCCGATATATTGCGGTGACGCAGTTCCAGGAAAGCGACGCACGACGGGCCTTCCCCTGCATGGACCACCCGTCTCAAAAAGCGGTGTTTGATATTGAAATGATTGTGGACGTCGATCTTTTGGCATTGTCCAATGGGCCGGTGGTGGAGGAGAAAATGTTGGACGGCGGTAAAAAACGGGTCCGGTTTCAAACAACCCCACGAATGTCCACCTACCTTTTGTTTTTCGGTGTAGGGGAATTTCACCTGATACAACATGAAACCGATCCGCGGGTTCGGTCGGCAACTCTTCCGGGGAGAACCGGTTACAGCCGATTCGGGCTGGAATTTGGTCAAAAGGCCCTTCAGTTTTGCGAAACCTATTACCGGATTTCCTATGCAATGTCGAAGATGGACCTGATTGCCGTTCCGGATTTTGCGTTCGGAGCCATGGAAAACTGGGGAGCCATTACTTTCAGAGAAAACCTGGTCCTTCACTACCCGGGAATTACCTCCAAATCCGGCGAAATGAGTATCTGTAATGTTATTGCGCACGAAATCGCCCACCAGTGGTTCGGCAACCTGGTGACGCCGTCCGACTGGAAATACCTCTGGCTGAACGAGAGCTTTGCTACCTATTTTGCCTACGGTGTCGTGGACCATTATCATCCGAAATGGCAGGTCTGGGATCAGTTCCTCCTGGGGCAAACCGCTACTGCCATGAAACGCGATGGCCTGAACGATACCTGTGCCATCGAAATTCCGGGGGGTGAACACGTGGTCATCAATACCAGTACAGCGCCGATTATCTACAGCAAGGGGAGCAGTATTTTACGAGTGGTTCAGGAATACATCGGCAAAGAAGATTTAAGGAAAGGACTTCAGCACTATCTGAAAAAATTTGAATATGCCAACGCTGCCAGCCACCATCTCTGGGAAGCACTCGAAGAAGTATCCGGAAAACCGGTCACCGATTTGATGAAGAGCTGGATCGAACAACCCGGGCATCCTCTCGTTGAGGCCCAACGAAATGGGCGCAATCTCACGTTGACCCAGAAACGGTTCACCTATCTTGAAAACAAATCCCATCAAACCTGGCGGATTCCGGTGACCGTTGCGGTGTATACCGAAACCGGCGGTTCCAGAAAAATCTCAACCCTTCTTGACGAGAAATCCATCCGGATAGACTTGGGAACCGGTGCAGTAGCATACAAAGTCAATGCCGGACAGACCGGATTCTACAGAGTGGCTTACCGGACGCCTGGCGATCTGGAGGCCATCGGCCGGAATGTGGCGAGTAAAGATCTTCCGCCCGAAGACCGATGGGGCATCCAAAACGACCTTTTTGCCCAGGTCCAATGCGGCGGAACCTCTATTGACGACTATCTGGCGTTTCTCGCCAACTATAGTGATGAAGACACCTATCTCCCGTTGAGCAGCATGGCCGACAATCTGTTCGATGCTTATTTAGTGCTGGACGGTCAACGAAAGGAGGCGGTTTGCCGGACCGGAAAATCTGTGATTGAAAAAATTCTGTCCGCCATCGGGCTTTTACCGGAAGCCGGAGAAGCCCTTACCACGTCTTTGCTCAGAGATCAGATGCTCTGGCATGCCGTGGTTTACGGGTCGGACATGGCGTTTGATTTTACGATCGATCAATTCAAGGCATTGCTTAAGGGCGAAGCGGTCCATCCGGACATTTTAAAGAGCGTGCTCATGGCCGGTGCGCTGGCAGGCCGGATGGATACTCTGGAATGGCTCATCCACCGGTTCGAATCCTGTGACAGTGAACACGAACGGCTTCAGATCCTTTCGGCATTGGGGTGTTTCCGGGATATCGGCATGATCAACAAGGCTTTGGCATACTCTCTGGAAAAGGTTCCAGTGAGGAACCGCTTCGTTCCCATAACGGCGGCGGCTGCAAATCCGCATGCAACAGGCGCCATGTGGCAGTGGTTTGTGGGAAATATCGATTCACTCGAAGGCTTGCATCCACTTCTTTACGAGCGGGTGATCGCAGGGATCGTCCCGGTGTCCGGACTGGCAGATCCGGAAGGTGTCCGCACCTTTTTCAGCCGATATATTAAACGAAGGTCTCAACTTAAAGCGGTGGTCCGGATGAGCCTGGAAAGACTTGACATCAACCTCAGGATGCGGTTGTCTTGAGCGTAACCCGAAGCGATTCATTTTCAAAAGGTTAAACTCTTACGACATTTCTAAATGCCAACGAATAAGGCTTCAACCGAGTTGAGGGGTGCGAAACCTTGTAGAGCCTCATTATATCATTTTCAAATGCTTGGCCTGCGCATACAGCTGCTTTGCCAACCGAACGGTGGCCTGATCCACCATGCGCCCTTCAACAGCCACGGCACCCAGACCTTTGTTTTGGGCCTCCTTGTGGGCGTCCAACACTCTTATTGCCCGGTCGATATCTTCTTTAGTCGGAGAAAAAACCTGGTTGATAATATCAATCTGATCCGGGTGAATGGCCCACTTCCCATCGTATCCAAGGGCGCAAGCCAGGGCGGCGGCCTGCTGGAGCCCTTTTGAATCTTTAAAGTTACCGTATGGGGCATCAATGGCCAGCATTCCGTGGGCCTTGGCTGCCATGACAATTCGACTCATTTCAAAATTCCACCGGTGGCCGGGGTAGATCTCTTCTTCTTTTTCACCGTGCCCGGAAATGGACACCAAGCGGGCGCCGATGGATGCCGAATAATCCACGATGCCGAAAACCAGGGAGATGAGACGGTCACTGGCCTGGGCGATTTGAGTGACCTGTTCAAGGCCTTCCGCACTCTCGATAATGGCCTCGATATGGATACGGTTCGAAAATCCCTTAGCCGATTCGATACCGTCCAGCAGCCGGCTGACAAAATGGATGTCTCCGGGATGGTTCACCTTTGGCACGACAACGGCATCGATGTGCGGACCTGTCGCTTCAACCACCTCCAGAAGATCCCGGTAGCCGAATGGGGTATCCAGAGCGTTGATTCGGAAGGAAAGGGTGGTTTCACCCCAGTCCAGAGAATGTATGGATTGGATGATCTGGCCACGTGCCGATTCCTTCGCTTGAACGGGAACGCTGTCTTCCAGGTCGAGCATGACCACATCGACTTCGCGTTGAGACGCCTTGACGTGCATCTTTTCAATGTGACCTGGAACGGAAAGTGTCGATCGTCTCGGTTTCATGGTTTTATCTCCGGTTCAATTTTATTTGATCTTGAAAAGCCTGGTCCTCTTCCGCATTGCGGGATCTTTGATGGGCCAAAATTCTTTACATTCAGGTAGTACGTTAAACCGCGCATTACAAGCAAAAATTATATAGATTTTAAGGGGTACGAAAATCAATCGAATAATTTGCGTAAGGGTAAAAAATAAATTTGATTTCTTTCAGGGGTATGTTAGTTTTATAATTATACGCACGAAAATACCCCGGCCTCTGAATTGAATAAGGCCTTGAAATAAAAATGATAATTGACGCCCACGTCCATTGCGGAATTCAGGATAATTTTCCGCTTCAATCCTATGAGACCTACCGTTACGTTGTCCGCGGCGGCCAAATCGGTGGGGCGGTGATGTTTCCGCCGGTTATGGAAATATACGATCGGTATGATCCCCATTTTACAGACTCCGAGACGTGGATACACCGCCGGAAATCCGCCAATGAATATCTGCTTAACATCGGGTCGAGCGATTTTACGGTCATCCCGTATCTGTTTGTCTGGAACGATTTTGCCATCGAACAGATCACACCCCGCCATAAAGGCATCAAATGGCATCGACATTCCAATGAACCGGTTTACGATTATTACAGCCCACGGTGTCGGCAGGCCGTCGATGAAATCAGGGACCGGAATATGCCCGTCGTATTGGAGGAAGAGTTTGGGAAAACGGTTCAATTTATCGAGCAGTTTGGAAAGGACGTCAAGGTCATTATTCCGCACCTGGGCATTCTAAATGGCGGGTATCGAACGATCAAGCGGCAGGGATTGTGGCAACGCCCCAATATATATACGGATACGGCGCTGGCTCCTGTTTACGATATCCTGGATTATATTCGTGATAATGGTCCGGACAGAATCGTATTCGGTTCCGACTTTCCCTTTGGAGATCCGAACAGAGAACTGGGCAAAATTATGCGGCTTCCGATTCCGGAAGAACAAAAAGCAAAAATATGGGGGTCGAATATAGAGCGACTGCTGTCGGAAAGCAACATATCATCGGGGTAATGCCAAAGACGCCCTGCCTTATTCTCAAAAACACGATAAAATCTCTAAAATTCGGTTTTTTCTTACCAATTTTGCAGGTTGACAAACGGACTCGGCACAGATATTTTAAGGAACAACAGTGATCGGTTTACATGTATTTTACAAGTACCGCTCTGTATTTGAAAGCGGAACACTCGTTCATGTTGTTATTTATCCGATTTCATAAAGCGATTTCTTGCCAACAAATTTAATTGAGTTAAAGGAAACGCTTCAATTGCCTTAATTGTTGTATTAACGTCGTCAAGAGGCTCGAAAAATCAACTGAAACCAAGATGAGATTGTTCCTTAACAGCGTCCTCATGCTCACAACCTTACTTGCATGTTATGTTGAGCATGTCTATTTCATTGCCGTACCCCCCCAAATAGGCAAGGTTGTTCCTTTTACCGTTCGGTCCCAGGGATTCTATACGTTCGACCAGGATAAGGCCCTCAAGGGCAGTCGCGATATTGCCCTTTCCAAGTATGTTCCGTTATACAGATATCTCACCAATGTTCCGGGAACTATAAAAGCACAAACAAAGGATTTTATAAATGAGGTCTCATTTCTCCAAAAACAAAAAATTCCCGGAGGGCCGGAACTGATCGCCTATGTAAAAGAAGCATTCGGGCTGGAGATTACCCGGGATCAGGCAGATAAACTGCTTAGATACCGTGATTTGATCAGTCTTTTGAAAGGTATTTTGACTGTCCAGGAAACCAATTTCCAAAAGATCATCGTTAAAGACCCGTCTCCCTTCAGCGATAAGCGAACCATCGAGGTTCTTTATCCTGAACCCAAAGGAATTGTGGCCCACGCCACCGAAGAAGTCATTACCGTTGAACAGGCTCGCTTAATGTTAAAGGAAAGAGTCAGACAGTTGTTTTGGCAAGTGGATAAAACCGTCCTGGACACCGTTCTGGAAATATCACAGAGCACGCTTTTGCCGAACCTGAAATACGATCAAAAGGAGAATGAAAGGCGAATCAGGGAACTCGTCAGACATTATCCCTCCAAGGTCATTCATTACGATCCGGGGGATGTCCTCGTTCCCTTTCGAAAAGTGATAAAGGAAGAGGACTTGTTACTCCTGGTCTCTCATCATGAGTCGGTTAAAAAAAACCTTTTTGGCAACACTCCCTGGATAGTTTTCGTGATATTGCTCGTCGTTATGTTTCATGACAGGTTACTATCGAGGATCATGGGCATTGGGTCGGGAAAGACACTGCGTTACCGGTCGATAATCTCTGTGTTGATCACCAGTGTTTGTCTTTTCAAGGCGTGTCTTTTGTTCACGCCGTTGCCCGTCTATTTTGTCCCTTTTGCCATTATTCCGCTTCTTATTGCCACATTAAACTATGGATGCGCTGTTTCGACCTGTGCCACGCTGACCGGAGCGATTCTGCTCACATTGTTTTCAACCCGTACTTTTGAGGCACTCGTTTTCTTCACCTTAGGTGGTTGGATAGCAGTCCTGCTCTCTTCAAAGATACAAAAACGGATTCACGTTTTGCTTCCTTCGCTGGCGGTTGGGATTGTCAATGTGTGCGTGGTGTTGGCGTTTTCTACAAAATTGGAAAGCATCGTGCCCTTGTTGGGGAACTGGACCGAAACCTGGATTTCTTCCCAGACGATGGTTCTGGACAAGGGTGTGTTGAACGGCTTGGCCTGGGCGTTTGCGGGCGGCATTCTGGCAGGACCCGTTGCAATCCTCCTCCTGCCGTTACTGGAGGTCGGTTGGCATGCCACCTCCAGCTTCAAACTCACAAAGTATTCCGATCTTCAACACCCTCTTTTGAAGAGCCTCTTTTCCAAAATTCCAGCGACCTATCAACACAGCATGACCATGGCCTTTCTCGCCCAAGCCGTCGGAGAGGCGATCGGCATAAACACGCTTATACTGAGAATCGGAGCCTATTACCACGATATCGGGAAAATGGCCGACCCTCAGTTTTTTTCCGAGAATCAATCCAAAAACGAGAATCCCCATGATCATCTGACCCCCAAAGAAAGTGCCCAGATCATCATCGATCATGTTAAACACGGCGAGAATCTCGGACGTGAGATGGGCCTGCCCGAAGTTGTTTTAGACCTGATCAGACAGCATCATGGAACACAGATTGTCGAATATTTTTACAACAAAGATGTCGAGGCAAGCCAAGGGACCCGGCCCAGCAAGGAGGATTTCCGGTATCCGGGGCCGAAGCCACAGAGTATCGAAGCTGCAATATTGATGATCGTGGATGCTGTAGAGGCTACATTCAGGTCCATGGAGGCGCCCACACGGGAAGAGATCCGGAAAATGATTCGCCTGCATATAGTCAAGCGAATTGCTGATGGTCAGTTTGACGAATGCAATCTTTCCACCCAAAACATCGGAAAAATCGTAGAGACATTGTCGGATTCTATCGAGGCCACATTCCACTCCCGAATTTCTTATCCATGGCAGGAAAAAAAATGAATTAAAAACCTATCCATTCGACCCCCTCTTATGTTTCAAATTCAAGTCGGTTCACCGATATAATCAGCGGCAACTCCAGAAGGTGTTCAACAACGCTGTCGGAAATTCGGACATTGGTTTTGAGGTAAATGATGTTCATTTTTCCGGTTTCTTCACGTCCCAGATGCATCTGGTCGATGCTGATTTTTTTATTTCCCAGAAGTGACGAGAAACTTCCGATGGCCCCGGGCTTGTCAAGGGTGTATATCAGCGCCAGATGGCCTTCCGGGATAAGTTCGAGCCGGAATTTGTTAATCTTTACGATCCTCATTTTATCCTTTCCGAACAGGGTCCCGGAAACGGTGTTCGTCACTTTCGGCGTCGAAACGCGGACGGTAATCAGGTTGATATATTCTTCGGCCGTGTCACTGATGATTTCTTTGATTTTTATACCCCTTTCCTTTGCAAGGACCTGGGCGTTGACAAAATTGACATCGTCTTTGACTACGGGAGCCAGCAGGCCTCTGAGTACCGCTGTAGTGACCGGTGACAGATCGAGCCCTTTGAAGTCTCCGGCATATTCGACGGAGACTTCTTCAATGGGGCCTCGGATAAGCTGACTATGTAGACTACCGATATGATCGGCCAGGGTCAGCAACGGCTTCAGTTGTCTAAGAAGATCACCGGTGACCGATGGGACATTGACGGCGTTCATAATTGTACCGTTCTTGAGATATTCAATGATCTGACTGGCCACGTCCACGGCCACTTTGGTCTGGGCCTCCTGGGTGGAAGCGCCAAGGTGCGGCGTACAAATCAGACGTTCGTGGGAAATCAGCGGGCAGATGCCCGGGGGTTCATTTTCAAAGACATCCAGAGCGGCGCCGGCAACTTTTCCGGACCGCAAGGCATTATAAAGGGCATCTTCGTCGACAATTCCACCCCTGGCACAGTTTACGATCATGACCCCGTCTTTCATCTGTTCGAACGCCGTCGCGTTCAGCAGTCCGATGGTTTCCTTGAGCTTGGGGACATGCACCGTAATGTAATCGGATCTACGATACAATTCTTCGAGAGAGACACTTTCAAAGCCGGCCTTTTCAATCTGTTCCGGCGTTACATAAGGATCGTAAACAATCACTTGCATTTTCAGTCCGCGGGCGCGGTCTGCAACAATAGAACCGATTTTTCCATACCCGATAACGCCGAGAATTTTCTTATATATTTCTCTTCCCTGGAGTCTTTTCTTGTCCCAGCGCCCGGCCTTCAAAGATGCGGTTCCTTCGGGAACATTGCGTGACAGCGCCATCAACATGCCGATGGCATGTTCGGCGGTTGTAATGACGTTGCCGCCGGGGGTGTTCATCACAATGATCCCGCGCTTGGTCGCCGCCGGGATATCCACGTTATCAAGTCCGATTCCAGCACGCCCCACAACCTTGAGTCGCATTGCGGCCTCTAAGAGATCCTCTGTTACTTTTGTTGCACTCCGAATAATAAGGGCGTCATAATCTTTGATAATGCTTTTTAAATCCTCAGGTGGCAGCCCGGTTTTTACATCGACCTCAATCCCTTCTTCGTTTTGCAACATCCAGATACCGGCTTCTCCCAGATTGTCGCTGACCAAAACTTTCATGATTAATCTCCTCATTCGGGTTCGTACTCAAAAAAAATGCAACTGATTAGATTTTTGAACCAAATCTGTCTTAGGAAGCTTCAGGTGTGCTTAAACCCTTACAAAAAAATTATCCGCCGCTGTTCGATTTTCACGTTAAACATAAAGCGGCCAATCCGGATAAAGTTCATCCCATTCCTCATAAATCCGGCCGGGATCGCGGCGAATATCGAGACGATTCGCTTTTTCGAAGGCTGCCTTTGCTTTGTTAAACTCGGCCTCGGCAATATTGCCCTGATCAAACAGAATCTGAGCCGGCTCGAAGGTATCCTCGGCTTCGCGGGGAATCACCCGGATCAGCCCATAGTCAAATGCCTGCAAGAGAGAATTCCGGAGTGTTTTTGCGACTTCTCCTCTTTTTTGTCCGGGTTTAAGCGTGGCATTTTTGCTCAGGTAGCACACCCGGGAGCCGTCGGATATCAGCCGTTGATTTTTGTCATCCCAGCTGATGTTCGACGGGACAATGAGGATGCCGCGTTTTGAAAGGCTCTTGAAATTAATAAGAACAGGTTCATACTTCGTATAAGAATCCGGATATCCTCTCTGCCCACGCGGTCCGCCAGGGCCGGTGGCGAGGGCCAGACAGATCGAAACTTGGTCCGTGCGCACATCCGGCTTAACGGAATCGAGCCTGCCTTCGAGTGCAGCGACAATCAGTTCACCCAGATTCTTGAGCCGCCGTGCAACGACCTGCATTTCAGGTTCCCCTGCCCGGATATTCATTTCGTAGACAAGGATATCGACCGGTTTTCCCGTAACAGGATCAATGGATACGCGGCAGCCCGGATAGAGAATACACGGCCGGAGAATACCGCCCTTCCTCATCTCCGCAACAAACGGCTGGATGACCTTATCCCCTAACATTTCAATGAGTTCGGGTGTTTCGGCGGGGTGCATACCGATTGCACCCATACCACCGGTAACAGGATTGAATTGGCTCGGAGGGCCTTCGAAACGAAGGGGATAGTCCATGGCGGTGGGGAGAATACAAAAGTTGCCCTTTGTGTCAATCAAGGCGGTAAAGCTGATCTCGATTTCGGATTTCCAGGCTTCGACCAACAGCGGCCATTTATCGTCTCCATGCAGTCTCTGGTAGTTTTCGCTGTAGTCTTTCAGCAATATATTCCGAACATCGAGAATGTCTTCCACCCGAAAAACAGGCCGGGAACCTTTGCCACCTGCACTGTATGGGTACTTGAAAACCGCTCCGCCATGGTTTCGGATGAACATCGTGACAAAGCGCTTAATTCCTTGAAGGTCTTTGGCATCTACCACCTCGAACGGTGCGACGGGCACGCCGGCCCTTTTCATCCAGATCTTTGCCTTGATCTTATCCCCCTCGATGAATGCCGCTTCTCTGGTCAACCCGACGACTTGTTCACCATAACCCGCTTCGATGAGTTCATCTACGATGCCTTCATATATCAGATCTTCGGGCATTATGACAACACAGTCAACTTCCTTGCTTTTGAATGTCTTGATGATGGCGGATTTGTAGTCATCGACGGACTTTCCAGGGACGGGAAAGATTTTCAAGACCCAATCTTTTTTTCCCCTGACGGCGTCCAATACCGGACCCATACCCGTCATGCCCTTGATTATGGCGCCGATGTACTTTTCTTGTTCCACAGTGGATACCGTATAGGCACACATACATGTCCTGCCGTCCGGTCCAACAAAGCCGATCGTCTTTTTTGCCATAATACTCCTTCCTTCGTTTGTTTTTAAGTATGATTCGATTTAAATATTCATAAGCCCGATGCTTTTGTCAATACCAGATATGACATCGTGTGTCGTTTTTTTTAACAGTCTTGGCGATTTAGTCTAAATTTGCCGAAAAAATAAAATATTTCGATGTGATTGATTGAAATTGTGTGTAATCGCATAACATTATGGTTTTCCTATCCGATTTCAGCGTGGATATGCTTGTCCGTTTTGGCGGAGTGGTCGGCAACACGATTCATTACAGTGATCCAAATTTATTAAAAAAATCTGAGATAATTCTTCCGACTTTCCAACTTAAAAACTTTACAGATATCACAATACTCGATATAATCTTATGCTTGCAAGATAGGCTGGATTTAAAAAAAATAAAGTCAAAACCTCAAAACATGTAACTATTCAGGGGGCAGTTGTTTTCCCGTAACGTTATTGGCGGAGTCGCTTCGTATTTTCAGTGAGTTAGCAGTGGGGGAGACCGCGGCTCCCGCATGTTTTTCGCGGGAGAACGCGGAGGGGGCAGGAATGCCACCACTGCTAAGTCACTGAAAATACCAGTGACGGAGACACCGAAGTGAAGGGAAAATGACTGCCCCCTGAACACATACCAAAATATTATATTTTTTTGTTCGACAACAGCGTTCCGTAAATACCGATGATACTAAAAAAGGACTTGTGAGAATTGCGGATATGAACACCCAAAAAGTTCTTGTAGTTGATGACCAATTGCACAAACTGAGATTCATGCGAATCATGTTGGAGAAATTAGGATATATGGCCGTTACGGTAGACAGCGCGGAAGAAGCCGAGTATATCCTGAGAAGTGGGGAAACTTTTTCATTGATCATTACGGATCTGAGAATGCCCTGGTTGGATGGCTTAGATTTTTGCAAGCGTGCAAAGGTCTTAC
>JAWOIY010000211.1:0-7816 GCA_046484425.1 Desulfobacterales bacterium
GATCTTGATGAGATCGCTCTCGAGGTGGCTGAAAAGGCGTTAAATGAGTGGGGCAAACCCGTTGGTGAACTTCTTTACATGAAGCGGGCGCCTCAGCCTCTCTATGAGAAATGGAAGAAAAACGGCGTTCTTCCCAGAAATATCGATAGAGAAATTGTTGAAATCATGCATCGCACCCATATGGGTGTTGATCAGGATTTCAGGAATCTGATCAAGCAGGGCACCCGAGCAGCCCTTGCGGATGGTTGGGGCGGTTCCATGCTGGCCACCGATCTCCAGGACGTACTTTTCGGGACGCCCTATCCAATCCAGTCAGAAGCCAATCTCGGTGTCATGAAGGAAGATCATGTCAATCTTATTGTCCACGGTCACGAGCCGGTTCTTTCGGAGATCATTGTGGCGGTCGCCCAGTCCAAAGAAATGATCGACTATGCCAAATCAAAAGGGGCCAAAGGGATTCAGCTGGGCGGTATATGCTGTACGGCCAATGAAATATTGCAGCGTCACGGCGTACCGCCGGTGGGAACATTTTTGCAGCAGGAGCTTGCCATAATTACCGGCGCCTGTGACGCCATGGTGGTGGATATCCAGTGTATCTTCCAAAACCTTGCCAACGTGGCCAAATGTTTCCACACCAAACTGATTACCACCCATCCCATTGCAAAGATGGAGCAGGACAATGTCATTCACATCGAGTTCGACGAACATCATGCTTTTGAAGATGCCCAACGGATCGTGAGGATGGCCATTGACAACTTTCCGAACCGGGGCAGGGAAGTGATGATCCCGAAGCACAAAGGCGTTCAGGTCGCCGGGTTCGGTGTTGAATCCATCGAGTACCATCTGGGCGGAACCTTTCGCGGATCTTATTATACCTTGAACGACAATATCATCAACGGACGTATCCGGGGGGTTGCCGGAGTGGTCGGGTGCAACAATGCAAGGACCAGACATAACGAGGGCCATATTACCGTTGTTAAAGAGCTGATCAAAAATGACGTCATCGTCCTGACCACCGGCTGTAACGGTATCGCCTGTGCCATGGAAGGGTTGTTGACGCCTGAAACCGCACAGGTTTTTTGTGGACCGGGTCTGGCCGAAGTGTGCGAGACCGTGGGTATTCCGCCGGTGCTTCATCTGGGTTCCTGCGTGGACAACAGCCGGATTCTGCTGGCGGCAACCGAGGTTGTTAAGGCCGGATGACTCGGAAACGACATCTCTGATCTCCCGGCCGCAGGCAGCGCGCCCGAGTGGATGAGTGAAAAGGCCATCAGTATCGGTCATTATTTTGTTACATCCGGCGTATACACGGTCTTTGGCGTTACCCTGCCGACCTCCGGCGCTCCGGTATTTCATGACTATATCTGCAAGGATCTCGAAAAGATTTACGGCGGCATGTGGGATATCGAACCGGATCCGATCAAACATGCCAGGAAAATGATCGCTCATATCGACAAGAAACGCAAAGCACTGGGCATCGATAAGACCAGGGATAGGGTCTTGATGGATATGGCCGATCGCCGGGAAATGGAGGCTAAATTTCAAAAAGCTTAATCCTTTAAGCTTTGACATGGATAGAATTCGAAACAGGTTATATCCGGGTGGTTCCATGTCCGAACAGGGTTGGAAATTTGGATTAAGCTTAGAATTCGAAAAGAAGATCTTTTGCGTTAGGGGAGGAGAAGCATATTGTCTGACCTAAAATGGATGAAAGGAGGTGACTTATATGTTGGAGCATGCCATATATCCAAAAATAGATCTTCATACGTATAAAAAAGAGGCACGACTGAAAGACGGATCAAAGGTTCTTCTGCGATCGATGGTGAAAGAAGACGGAGAAGCATTGTATGAATTTTTCAAGGCGATTCCCAAAGAAGAGGCACGGTATCTTCGCGACGATGTTAAAAGCAGACTTCTTATTGAATCCTGGGCAAAGAACCTCGATTACGGCAGGACCCTGCCCATTTTGGCGATAAAAGACGACCTCATTATTGCCGATGCCACCATCAATCGGCGCCGGTCCGGTTGGAAATGGCACCTGGGGACTGTTCGGATTTTTGTTCACAATGACTACCGGAATCTTGGCCTTGGGGAACTTATCGTAAATGAGATCGTTCAAATTGCATACCTGCTTGGAATTGAAAAACTCGTATTTGAAATTCCGGATACCAACACCGCCGCAATTAATACGTTTACCAGAGCCGGATTTTATCGCGCCGCAGTGATCCCGAACATGGTCAAGGATAGACAGAACATGCCTGTTGATCTTGCAGTTATGATGAAAGATATTAAACCGCCCCTCGATGAGAGTTATGATTATGACTTGTAGCGCTGTTGCGGAACAGAGAATGAAGTTGCGAGTAGGAGATCTTCTACTCCCCTGACGACAATTGAAAAAAAGAAAACTTTTGCGCTCCGCTCGCCCCTCGTAGAAAACCCGAAGTATAACTTAAATGGCATATTACCTCCATTCGAAATCGAGGGGCGAGATGGGGGTATATGGAATTAGGAAGTGGCAACGCAGGGTATGAGAAATATTGTTCGTTCAGTGAGGCGGTGATGACCCATTACGGAGAACATTTCCTTTCTAAAGTTTTTGACAGCGTCACTGATCCCATGGCCATTTATGACACGGAATATAAAATCATCAGGGTGAATCAGGCCCTGTTGGCCCGTTTTGAACTCCCTTTAGAAAAAATTATCAATAGATATTGCTACGAACTTTTTTATGACCGTAAGTCGATATGTACGGATTGCCATGTAAAAGAGGTCTTTGAGCACGGTGAGCCGCGGATGCTCCAAAAGCGAATCCCAATACCTGACGGAAGGGAGCACATTTTTGAAATACACTCTTATCCCGTGAAGGATGAAAAGGGGAATACCACGCAGGCAATTGAGTATGCGCGGGATATTACTAAACGTAAATACCTTGAAGACCAGTTCTTGTCCTCCAAAAAATTCAACGAAAAGATCATCAACAGCATCACGGACAACCTTGTCGTTATTGACCCAAAGACCCTGTGCATTGTTCAGGCCAACGAATCGTTCTGCCACCGTGTCGGATTGAAACATTCTGCCGTAATTACAAAAAGATGCCATGAGCTGATGCGAAAGCGCATGACACCCTGCGACGTTGACGGGTTCCCGTGTCCGGTTCAGGATGCCATTCGTTTAAAGCATTCGAGTCTGTCTGACAAAGTGTATCCCAATGCCAGGGGGGAGGACCGGATCCTCCAGATTGCCACCTATCCGATTTTTGACAATAACGGTGATATAGCTTCCATTGTCCGGTTGGAACGCGATGTCACCGAAACACGGGCTATGGAGAAAGCGCTGGCTTTCCGTTCAAAGGAGCTGCAGCGTGCGAAACACCAACTCGAAGAGTTGTTCAAAATTTCACGCCAGGTGAGCGCCAAAAATTCTTTGTCGGAAATTGTCGATTATATTCATGGCATCGTCCAGGGTATTTTCCCCGACTCTGATCCATTGATTTTTCTATTGGATGATAAAAATCAGGGTTTCATTGGTTTGGAAGGCTGCAATCCGGCCGTGCTGGAACCATTTTTGAAAGCGCTGCGACAGATTGAGCAGTCCGGACTCATTTCCGATTTCTTCCTGTACCTCCAAAAAATCAGCGAGTATCATATCATCGATTCGATGAAGTCCGGTGTCATCCCGCCTTTTTTGGATTTAATTTCAAAAAGATACCCAAATTGGTTCGGATTGCCCATTTCCCTGCCCAAACAGTGCATCGGCTATTTTTTGTTGGGCTTTCCTTCTGTTCATGAATGCACCCATGAGGACATGCATTTTTTTTTAGCCCTGTTCAATCAGGTGGCCGGTCATATTCGTCATCTTATTATCCATGAATCCGAAATCAACAACCTCCGGCAAAGGGTCGGCGAGCGTACTTCCCACGGCAAGATTATTGGGCGTAGCGACGAGATGCAAAAAATATATGAACTGATCGATCTGGTCTCTGCTTCCGACGCAACCGTATTGATAACAGGGGAAAACGGGACCGGAAAAGAATTGGTGGCCGAGGCCATTCACCGGCAGAGCTACCGGAAAGACGGGCCTTTTGTGGTTGCCAATTGTTCCGCCTATTCACCGACCCTGCTGGAGAGCGAGCTTTTTGGTCATGAAAAAGGGGCTTTTACGGGAGCCATCAAGATGAAGAAAGGCCGCATCGAGCGGGCGCAAGGCGGGATTTTATTTTTGGATGAAATCGGCGATATTGCGCCGGCCACCCAGGTTTTATTGCTCAGGTTTCTTCAGGATCACTGTTTTGAGCGGGTCGGCGGAGAAGAAACCATGGAAGCGGACGTTCGGGTACTGGCGGCCACCAACCGGGATCTTTATCGGGAGACCGAAGCCGGCCGATTCAGAAACGATCTTTACTACCGGTTGAACGTCGTTACCATCCATTTGCCGCCGTTGCGTGATCGCAAGGAAGATATCCCCTTGCTCTGCAAACATTTCCTCAAAAATTACAGCGTAAAAGAAGGCAAGGACATCCAGTCGTTTTCGCCGGGAGCCATGCAGGCACTGATGGATTACGACTGGCCTGGAAATGTGCGTCAGCTTGAAAACGCCGTCAGTCATGCCGTTATTCTGGCTCAGGACCCGGTTATTGAAAGGGGGAACCTTCCCCAGTTTCTCAAGCAGTCTGCCGTCGAACCTTCCTCCAGTTCTCTTGCTGAAAATGAGCGGCGACTGATACTGGAGGTGCTCAATGAAGTCGATTGGAACAAGCATGAGGCCGCCCGGCGCCTTGAATTGAGTCGAAGCACCCTGTACAGCAAACTCCGCCGTCACCGCCTGGAAAAAGGGACCCCTTAGTGTATCATTTATGGACAAATGGGGTCCTTTTTTGTACTACCTTTAAATCCTTGCCCGTAACCCACCTAAAGTTTTTTAAGATTCTTTCGGGTCGGAATCCATACACTCCACATATGTTTTTCATTCAGCAGCACCGGTATCCTTCGCAACATCTCATTTTTTCTAAACGGCTAACCTCCTGAAAAATCGTTAGAATCAGAAAAATGACCTTATATTTTAAACGGCTTTTTCATGACTGGCAGGATTCTTGAAAGACATTTCCCTGACGACCCAAAAATGTTTTGGCGTGCTACTGTGTTTTTGTCCGATGAACACATGACCGACCACGTTCTAATTCCAGAAACCCGTTATCAAAGAGTCTTTCGTTTCGTAAATCGAACAGAGACCGCTCACATTACAGGAAAGGAGGTGAGAACAACCAGAAGAGACGTCTCCTCCCAACGAACGGTTATCTTGAATAATGTATGGTTCCGAGCAGATAACGCCGTTCGTTGCCATGTTGAAGAGGGGTTTGGATCTAGTCTAAAGCAAAATTAATTGATGGGAGGTTAGAATATGGCAGAAATAAGAGATGTGGAAATAAACAGCAGAGCGGACGCCCTTCCGCTGATGCATCCCGAGATCAGGCCCTGGCCTGTAACACCACCGCCGCCGCGGGAAGAAGTATCCAAGGTTTATGCCAAGCGGAATGCAGCCAAGTTCGGTGAGTGGTGCGAGGACAACCTCCGGTTCGAGTACAGCTTCGGCAAACCAGAGGCTCTTCAGGGTCTCAAGGTGCTGTGTATGGGGTTGTATAGGATGGGCAACAAGTTTTGCTCATCGTTATTGGCAGAAGCCGGGGCCGAGGTGATTAACATCGAACCGCCCGAAGGAGACCCTTTAAGAAAACTGACACCCTTCGGCAGAGAAGAGTTGATGCTCGAGGACAGAGAAACCGGCGAAAAGAACGGCATGGATTTCATCCATGAGATGCGGAATAAGTTTTCCATTACGTTGAACGTCGAAACCGAAGAAGGAAAAGAGATTTATAAAAAGCTTGCGGCCCATGCCGATGTGCTCATTGAAGAATATCCGCCGGGCTACATGGATGAACGGGGTTTGGGCTACCGGCAACTGTCCGAGATCAACCCCAAACTGGTGTATTGCTGGATCGGCGTACGGGGGTCATGGGGACCGTATAAGGACAAACTTTCCAAATTCGGTCAGTGGACCCTTGAGCCTTTTGGCGGTTGTGCCAATTCATTTGTGCACAACACCGGTTTCCCCCAGGACCAACTTCCCAGAGGCAAGGGCGGCGATCCCACCCGTTCCGGGGTCTGGTTTGCCGACTATGTGGCCGGCGAGCAGGGGGCGTGCAGCATTATGGCGGCCCTTTTCTGGCGAAACAAATTCAGCGGAGAGGGGCAGTTCATCGAAGTGACCGGTGCCGAGACACAGATGGACATTCTGGATTTTGATATCAGTTGGTACGGCTTCAATAAGAGCATAAAGGCCCGGACCGGCGGCTGGGATCCCAATTTGAACCAGTATGAGTGGAACCCCTGCAAGGACGGCTACATGATGATCGGCGGTCAGACCGACCGGCTCTGGTATCGCATCGGCCAGTGCATTGAGCGTGACGATATTCAGTTCGGCAGGCTGATTCACGAAGACCCGTTCCTCAAAGAGATGGGCGCCCGCAACGCGCTCCAGGCCCTGATCAAGACTTACACCGTAACCACCCGTTGGCTGCGCGATATGAACCGAATTGAGGCCGAACAGAAGCTGCTGGAATATGAGATTGCGGCAGGGCCGGTTCTATTTATCGACGAGGTCTCTGAGTTCCCCCACTTCAAGTACCGTCCCTGGGTGTGTACCATAGACAGCGATCAGTACGGGACCGTGCTCTATTCGACGTCCCCGAATTCCTTCCAGTACAGGACGCCGCACCGGGTCAAGTGGATCGGAAGGCCCTTAGGAAAGGACAATTTTCTCAAGTACCTGAATTGGCTCGGCATGGGTCAAAATGAAGTCAGAGAACTCAAGAGCAAGGGGGTGATATAATGGCAAAAGATATGAGAGAAACGAGGATAGAGGATCTGCCAGGCCCCAAGAGCAAGGAAGAACTTGAAGAAATGAAAATGCCTTACGAGGAATATTGCCGGGCGGCCTTTGATCCGGGCAACGAACATACAAAACCCGAGCCGTTGAGGGGGATCCGATGGATGAGCACCACCATGTATATCTTTACGCCCCATTCCGTGTCCAACCTGGCAGAGTTGGGGGCCGAGGTGGTCAAGGTGGAGATGCCGAGGATGGGTGATCCCATGCGGCATACGTCCCCGTTCAACGAATGTTACCTGTATCCGCTGCACGATACCCGGCCCATGACCGGTACCGGCATGGGGTTTCTGAACGCGAATCCCAACGAATACTACATCACCATGGATTATCATCTGGATCAGATGAAAGAGGCCTTTTACCGAATGGTGAAGATGTTCGACGGGCTGACCGAATGCTACCGGCCCGGAACCTTTGACAAGTGGAAACAAAGTTATATTTACCTTCAGGAAATGAATCCCAGGTTCATTTATGTATGGGGCGGGGGTTTCGGCTACGGGCCCAAAGTCTTTGGCGGATCCTACGATATTCTGGGACAGGCCCACGCAGGTCTTGCTTCCATCACCGGCATGCACGAATTCATGGGTGGACACGCCGCCAAGCACTCCAACTGGTGCATCGACTGGTACTCCGGAACCCAGATCACCTTCGGAATTCTGGCGGCCATCTACTGGCGCGAAAAGACCGGGCTGGGCACCATGATCGAATTTTCCCAGGTGCAGGCGGCCACCCGATGTCTGGGTTATGCCGCACCCATGTATGGCAGATTCGGTATTGTGCGCCAGCGATGGGGCAACTGGGACACGCAGCTCTGCGCACACGGCATCATTCTGTGCGGCAAGTCCGATTTTCCGGATGTTCCCAACCCTCAGGA
>JAWOIY010000039.1:0-24781 GCA_046484425.1 Desulfobacterales bacterium
CAAGAAAAGCCTCTAGCGAGATAACAGGTGATCGTACCGCAAACCAACACAGGTAGGTGGGGAGAGAATCCCAAGGCGCTTGAGAGAACTCTGGTTAAGGAACTCGGCAAAATAACACCGTAACTTCGGGAGAAGGTGTGCCTCTGTTAGGTGGAGCGTTTTACATGCAAAGCTGAGGGGGGCCGCAGAGAAATGGCGGTAGCGATTGTTTACTAAAAACACAGGACTCTGCTAAGTCGCAAGACGATGTATAGGGTCTGACGCCTGCCCGGTGCCGGAAGGTTAAGGGGATTTGTTAGCCGCAAGGCGAAGCTTTGAACCGAAGCCCCGGTAAACGGCGGCCGTAACTATAACGGTCCTAAGGTAGCGAAATTCCTTGTCGGGTAAGTTCCGACCTGCACGAATGGCGTAACGACTTCCGCACTGTCTCAACCAGAGACTCAGTGAAATTGTATTGGCGGTGAAGATGCCGTCTACCCGCGAAAAGACGGAAAGACCCCGGCACCTTTACTACAGCTTGACATTGAATTTTGAAATAGTATGTGTAGGATAGGTGGGAGGCTTAGAAGCGCAGACGCCAGTTTGCGTGGAGCCAACCTTGAAATACCACCCTTGCTATTTTAGGATTCTAATTTTGACCCGTAATCCGGGCAAAAGACAGTGTCTGGTGGGTAGTTTGACTGGGGCGGTCGCCTCCTAAAGAGTAACGGAGGCGCGCGAAGGTTCCCTCAGGCTGATTGGAAACCAGCCGTGGAGTGTAAAGGCACAAGGGAGCTTGACTGCGAGAGAGACATTTCGAGCAGGTACGAAAGTAGGTCTTAGTGATCCGGCGGTTCTGAATGGAAGGGCCGTCGCTCAACGGATAAAAGGTACGCCGGGGATAACAGGCTTATCGCGCCCAAGAGTTCACATCGACGGCGCGGTTTGGCACCTCGATGTCGGCTCATCACATCCTGGGGCTGTAGCAGGTCCCAAGGGTTCGGCTGTTCGCCGATTAAAGTGGTACGTGAGCTGGGTTTAAAACGTCGTGAGACAGTTTGGTCCCTATCTTTCGTGGGCGCAGGATATTTGAGAGGAGCTGTTCCTAGTACGAGAGGACCGGAATGGACGAACCAATGGTGTTCCAGTTGTCGCGCCAGCGGCATTGCTGGGTAGCTAAGTTCGGAATGGATAACCGCTGAAAGCATCTAAGCGGGAAGCCAACCTCAAGATTAGATATCCCTTTCCCGTGGAAACACGGGATCTGAAGACCCCTTGTAGACGACAAGGTTGATAGGCCAGATGTGTAAGTACGGCAACGTATTTAGCTTACTGGTACTAATCGGTCGTGAGGCTTGGCCACAAAATAATTCACACAATCTTTTGAACATTTTTATGTGCTTATGCTTAAATTGTTACTCTACTGAAAGCCAAACATTTTTTCGGTGGCAATAGCAAAGAGGAAACACCCGTTCCCATCCCGAACACGGAAGTTAAGCTCTTTTGCGCCGATGGTACTGCTTGGGAAGCTGAGCGGGAGAGTAGGACGCCGCCGAAAATTTTTTATATAACCCGGAATCATTAAATGATGGTTTCGGGTTTTTTTTTGAATTGAATCGGCAAAAGCGAGCGCATTCTCAGTAGCTTGTTGGAGCGCAGTGGAAATCCCACTTAACAGGGAGGGAATGTTGGGGTTAGCGAGCAAATTTTAAATAGGCGAAATACGTTAACGGGAAGATTCTCAGTAGCTTGTTGAAGGGAATCTTCAATTATTTTTTGCCTGGGTATTTCAGTTTTAACAAAATATTGCCGATGTTAATTTCATAACGGCTTATAATATTATATTTCTAATTATTCTGCAAAGATCAAACTATGGCCCGAAGACTAAGTGCGGACCAGAATTGAAAGGGACTTAAGAATGGATTGTGTTTTTGCCAAAATCATTTACACCGGTCACTCGATGAACGAAAACGTTTTTCTTAAAATCAAAAACGACCGGATCGCCGGGATTTCGAAAACGGCCGAAGGCAGGCTTTTAGGTAAATTTGATGTCATCACACCGGCCTTTATTGATCCGCACAGCCACATCGGTATGTATCGTGCCGGAGAGCCGAATGATCAAGGGGAAGTCAACGAGAAAATGAATACCTTTCCGGTTCTTTCCGACGCCCTCGATTCACTGCAAATGGACGATGACTCCTTTAAAGACGCAATCGAGATGGGGGTGCTGTATTCGTGTATCCTTCCGGGCAGCGGTAACATTCTTGGCGGCCGGTCCGCAGTCATTCGCCACTGGGCTAAACACAGCAACGGGGCCCTGGTCTCACGGGCCGGAATCAAAGCAGCCCTGGGCTACAATCCGATGTCCAACAAAGAATGGAAGGGAGAACGACCGTCAACCCGTATGGGGGCCATCAGTCTTCTCAGGGGACAACTGGTTGAAGTGCGTCAAAAGATGGAAATGCAACGCCGTGCCAAGGGGAAAAAGAAAGAAGAAATCATTTTTTCAGCGACTCAGGCGATTCTCAGGGATATTCTGGAGGGCAAAGAGACGCTGAGGATTCATGTCCATAAAATTGACGATATAGCAGCCATGCTGCGTCTTGTGGATGAATTCAAGTTCAGGGTAACGGTCGAGCATGCCATGGACGTGCATGCTCCGGATGTTTTCGGCGAGTTGAAAAAAATTGGTATCCCGGTCATTTACGGGCCGATTGACGGGTTTGCATCCAAGGTGGAACTCAAGCACAAAAACTGGAAAAACATCCGGCATCTTCTGGATTCCGGGGTGAAATACGGACTGATGACCGACCACCCCGTCAGTCAAGCCAGAAATCTTTTTACGCAGACACGCTGGTTCATCCGCGCCGGTTTGTCAAAACAGCAGGCCGTGGAGCTGATTTCCCGGTGCAATGCCGAAATCTTAGGCCTTGATCGAATGCTTGGCACCCTTCGGAAAGGCCGATGGGCATCCTTCGTCTGCTGGAACGGTGATCCTTTCGACCTGACAAGATACCCGGTAGCTGTATTTGCCGAAGGCTTGCAGGTTTATCCGGTTTAGATCTTCTTCAAGATTTTACATTTTATCAAAATCATCCTATATAAGTGTTTTCAAAAAAAAACTCCCCGTCCTTTCAATAATTTTTGCTTGGATATTTCAGTATTAACAAAATATTGCCGATATTGATGTAATAACGGTCTAAAATATTTTATTTCTATTTATAAGGCCCAATGTGTATACCCGAAGTCTGAAAACGAATATTGCTATTCAATTGGTGGTGCTTTTTTTTCTGGCAATGATTTTCACCGAATTTGTAATGATAATCCTGATGCAAAAGGCTCTCGTAGGATATGAAATTTCAAGGGGATATGCTTTTTTATCAGCCATCGAAGTCAACCAAAAATTTTTTTCGAAATCGGAAAACGTCATCTTGCCTTCAGATTTTCAGGATGATTTTGCCGTAAAGCTCAAGGAAACGGGATTTTCCTGCCTTCTGGTTATGGATGAAAACCAGAACATCGTTTATTCAGTCGGCAACGACTGTGAATTGCAGGAAAAACTTAAAATAATAACCCGACAGACCATTCAGTCACGGAAAAAAACGGCCCGATTTTTTGGTTCATCCTGGGGGGGAATGTGGCGGCAAAGTCAGGACATGATTGTATCAGCACCCTTAATCCGGGAAGGGAGGATTGTGGGTGCGGGCAGTATTACGTTACCGCTTAAAGGGGTATATGAGATTTTAAGGCAGACACAATATGTATTATTAATATACATATTTGTAAATAGCATCGTTTTTACCTTTATTGGTTTTTATCTGATGTCGAGAGTTGTTGTAAAACCGTTACATAGATTGGTCAAACGAGCAGAGGAATATCAAGATGATGACGAGATGTTTTTTCTGCCTGAGAATCAAGACAGCGAGTTCAACAAGCTTTCCAAGGCATTGAACAGAATGCTTGGGCATCTTGCCGAGGATAAAGAAAAACTCCGGACTGCCGTTGTATCCCTTGAGAAGGCAAATTTAGATTTAAAACAGGCGCAAAAAGATATTATTAGAGCGGAAAAATTGGCATCCGTCGGCAGATTGTCTGCAGGAATCGCCCATGAAATCGGAAATCCCATCGGTATTATTATCGGCTATCTCGAACTACTCAAAAATGATGACATTTCAAATGAAGACAAAAAAGAATTTCTTCTGCGTGCAGAAACTGAAATAAAAAGGATCGATACAACGATCCGCCAGCTTCTTGATTTCTCAAGAGCCTCGAGCGAGGATGTGTATGAAGTTTCGGTACACGAAATCATCGAAGATACCATTGGTGCATCTCGATTTCATCCTCGAATGTCCGATATAGATTTGGATCTAAAATTATCTGCCGGAAATGATCGGGTTATGGCGGATCCGAATCAATTGCGGCAGATTTTTTTGAATATAATAATAAATGCCGCGGATGCAATTCTATCGGCTGAGAATGTTTCACGCGGAAAAATATCGATTTCCACTGAGGTCCGAAAAAACAGCCGGGATGGCTCTTCGGAAGGTGGGGACGTTTTGAAAATAGACTATATCGACAATGGCCCTGGTATTCCCAAAGCGGATATTGAAAATATTTTTGATCCTTTTTTTACGACCAAAGGATCTGGAAAGGGAACCGGTCTCGGACTATACGTATGTTTTATGATTGTCGAGGGAATGGGAGGACGGATCGGAGCAACCAGTCAAGAAGGCGAAGGCACGACCATAACGGTATATCTGCCGCTTTGTTTAGGTGAGGATTTCAAAAATGGATAATAAAAGAACAGACAAACAATTGTTACCCCAAAAACGCTTACTCGTCATAGATGATGAAGAAAATATGCGGCATATGCTGTCTTCAATGCTAAAAAAATCAGGCTATCGAGTCTTTACGGCATCCAGTGGCTCAGAGGCTTTGGACATGGTTGATAAGACATTATACGATTTTATTCTTTGTGATCTAAAAATGCCGAATATGAGTGGAATGGAATTTTTTGAAACTGCGCGGGACAAATTATGGGCCAGCACGGTTATCATGATGTCCGCATATGGCAGCATTGATACTGCTGTCGAAGCCATGAAGAAAGGTGCATATGACTTTATATCCAAGCCGTTTAAATTAGACGAGGTCCTTCTTACCCTCAGAAAAGCGGAAGAACGCGAGAGCCTGAAAAGAGAGAATCTTTGGTTAAAAGACCGCATCAAAAAGATTCAGGATGATTATCATTTTGGGAATATGGTTGCAAAAAGCAAGGCTATGGACCCTGTATTCAAGACCGCCGAGAAAGTGGCTCAGTATGATACCACGGTATTGATTTGCGGTGCCAGCGGCACCGGTAAGGAATTGATCGCACAGGGTATCCATTTTGCAGGGCAAAGGGCGAAAAAATCCTTGGTGCCGGTGAATTGTGGTGGTATTCCTGAGAATTTACTGGAAAGCGAACTCTTTGGATATAAAAAGGGCGCTTTTACGGGTGCGGACAGAGATAAAATAGGCCTTTTTGAGGAAGCGGATGGGGGAACAATATTTTTAGATGAAATCGGAGAGTTACCCTTATCCCTACAGGTGAAACTTCTGAGGGTGTTGCAGGAAAATGAAATCAGAATAGTGGGTGATTCAAAAACCAAAAAAATCGATGTACGCGTTATCGCCGCAACGTCTAAAAACCTTGAGGACGAAGTTCAAAGAGGAACATTTCGCGAGGATCTTTTTTTCCGGCTGAATGTGCTTCCGATCCAACTGCCCCTGCTAAAGGATCGTCCGGAAGACATACCGATTCTGTGTCAACATTTTATAGACCGTTTCAATATCAGTCTCAAAAAAAACATAAAAGGGATAACGCCCGCAGCCATGTCCCTTCTGCTCAAATATTCCTGGCCGGGAAATGTCAGGGAGCTTGGTAATGTCATCGAGAGGGCTGTGGTGCTGGCTGAAGAAACGATGCTGTTGCCCGAAAACTTTCCGCTTGATTTGGGTGATGGTTTGGGAACAGAAAGGATGGAAAGTTTTTTTAACGGGTACTCTTTGAAGGCCGCCCAGAAAATATTGGAAAAAAGACTCATTACAAAGGCACTAAAGGCAACAGACGGCAACCGGACCAAGGCCGCCAGGATGCTTGAGATCAGCCACCCCTCCTTGTTGAGTAAAATCAAGGCATACGATATCCCCATTTAATCCAAAATTAACATCCACCGTCTATATTTTCGCGGTATGCGATGTCGCATAAACGATCACTTTATTTCCCGTTACGTTACATAAGCTTCCCGCCCGAAAAAATAATATTGAAAAGACAATCCGTATTTGTTTATCTATAAAAGTTTAGCCTTTTGAAAATGAATCGCTTCAGGTATGCTTAAATTTTTTCTGAAAGAACTCGTAGATAACGGCTCGTAATGAAAAAACCGGTTTTGGCTTCAAAGAACAGTTTTGGTTTTAAGGCCATATGATCGCATTCAAGGTAATCTGGAATGATTTTTTTCATAACGATCCGTAATCCACTCAAACAGCTTCCAGTAAAAATTTAAGCACACCTGAAGCTACTTAAAATCAAAATTGTTTCAAAAATTCAAACACTTACGTTTATTTTGATTCCGAAGAAGTTTCCCCCTGACAGATTTTTCGGGTAAGTTGCCGGTGATATAACAGAATCAACAGAATCTGGAGGATAAAGTTGGAAGGCATTGAAGCGATTAAACATATCCTTAACGGGATTTACGGCATAGAAACCGGAAATCGGGCGTTTGAAAAAATTCTTCCATTAATCGAGAGATTCCCGGTACGTAAAGGTAAAAGAAAGGATTTTTTTTCTCAGGAGGATGTGTTTTTGATAACTTACGGCGATACCTTAAAGAAAAAGGGAGAGCTTCCCTTGGAAACACTTTATAAGTTTGCCGTAAGCCGGTTAAAAGATGTGTTTTCAACCATACATATCTTGCCGTTTTTTCCCTTTTCTTCGGATGATGGATTTTCGGTCGTCGATTATTTTGCGGTTAATCCCGAACTTGGTGATTGGAAGGAAATTCAACGGTTGGGACGTGAGTTTAAGTTGATGTTTGATCTCGTGCTCAATCACGCCTCTTCCAAGAGCAAATGGTTTCAAAACTATCTGGATGAGAAGCCGCACTATAAGGACCTCGCCATTGAAGTCGATCCTTCAACCGATCTGTCTCTGGTGACAAGACCCCGATTCTTACCGATATTAACCCAATTCAACAAAACATCCGGTGACGCCGTTTATGTTTGGACTACGTTCAGTGCCGACCAGATCGATTTGAATTACAGGAGCTTGGATGTGCTTAGTAAAATGGTTGAAACCCTTCTTTTTTATGTGGAGCAAGGCGCAACCGCTATCCGTCTCGATGCCGTTGCGTATCTTTGGAAGGAAATCGGCACATCCTGCATTCATTTAAGCCAGGCCCATCAAATCATTCAACTTTTTAGAAAAATATTGAATGTTACAGCACCGGACGTCCTTCTGATTACAGAGACCAATGTGCCGCATCCAGAGAACGTGAGTTATTTTGGCGACGGAAAGAATGAAGCACAGATGATCTATAATTTTACGTTGCCGCCATTGCTTTTTTATTCTTTTGTTCAGGAAAATTCGACATTGCTGTCCGAGTGGGCCAAAACGCTGCGTGTAAATTCTCCTTATAATACGTTTTTAAATTTCACGGCTTCCCATGACGGAATCGGCGTGCGCCCTTTGGAAGGGATTTTGTCCAAGTCGGAAGTTGAAAGACTCGTTGATATCGTAAAAAAGAATGGCGGGGGCGTTTCTTATAAAAGGAATCCGGATAGTTCCAATAGTCCGTACGAGTTGAATGTTACCTATGTGGATGCCCTACGAGACCCTGAAAATAAACAAGATATTTGGCATATTCCAAGATTTCTGGCTTCGCAAGCCATCCAGTTCGCTTTACCAGGGGTCCCGGCTTCATATATTCACAGTGTGCTCGGTTCACGCAACTGGAGTATGGGCGTTCGGCGGACCAAAAACGCAAGAACCATCAACCGGGAAAAGCTTCAGGTTGACGAAGTGTTGTCACAACTCAAAGATCCTGAAACTTTTCGTTCCAGGATCTTTTATAACTATATTAAAATGATCAAGGTCCGGAAAAAACAGTCTGCTTTTCATCCGAAGGCGGATTTTGAGATACTGGAAATCAATCCCAAAGCGTTTGTCATCGCGAGGTATGCGAAGGATCAAATAATATATGCCATAACCAATATTTCATCCAATCGGATTGTGCTTTCGCTGTCGGGTGCCACGGCTCATTCTTGGATGAATGACCTGATTACCGGTGAAGATTTCCGTACAAACGAATTTGGGTTGAATCCCTATCAGTTTGTATGGCTCAGTACAACGGGTGTGTAAAATGATTTATATGGACCTTATCCATCGGGCGATCATTGACCGTTGATCTTGTCCCTTAATTTCCCTGAACACTTGAATGTAACAACCTTGCGCTCTTTTAGTATCAAGTCGTTTCCGGTAGCAGGGTTTCGACCTCTCCGCTGGTTTTTTTGCTTAACACAGAATTTGCCAAATCCTGAAATCAGGACATCTTCACCTTTTTCCAGTGTACCTTTAATAATTTCCAGTAAAGTTTCGATGACTTCTACAGATCGTTTCTTGGAAAAACCCAATTCATGTACACTCGTGACAATTTCATTTTTTGTTAATGCCATTGCACCTCCTAAACGAATCGTTCTTTTTTAAATCTGTATTGAATGTCGTTATATTAACCAACGTCAATCTTTATTTTGTTCCGGGTGATCGCTGTTGCTCGGTTCAAGGTTTTCAATTTTTTTAATAATCTTATTGATATTTGACATGATTTTGTCGATTTCGGTTTTTATCTTTTCATCGTCCGGATCATTCATTCAGCTACCTCCTTACGGCCGGTTGACTCTATATCGGTATGCCAAAACAGTTATATTTGTCAAGATGGTTCAACCGGAATTTTAATGTTACTGAAAATTTTAACAATCGATAGTCAATTCAATATCGACATTAAACATAGCTGACATAGCTACATTTGGTGGAGTAATTCTTCAGCGATATTGAAATGATTTCCAATATCGTTTCGCAAATCGAGTCGATTTCCTTCGGGATTTTCTCGGGGTATGACCCGTATTTTACCATTTTCAAAGGCTGTCAATACTTTCTTGCGAAGCTGTTCAGCCAATTTTGCCCTGCTTTCCCCGGGTTTAACGGTTGCATTCACATTACAATATACGACCCTACTGCCATCGGATTTGAAAATCTTCTCATCTTTTGAATATGTCATTGCAGATGGAATTACCTGTATCTTTTTCTTTTTCAAGTAGTCGAAATCGATATCGACGGGTTCTCCCTTGGTACAAGACCAGGGATATCCTTTCTGGCCTTGCGGGCCGCCAGCCCCTGTAACCAGGGCCGTGCAGATGGATATTTGCTCTGTTCGAACTTCCGGCGCCACTTCATCCAAACGACCTTCAAGTGTGGCTTGAATTAACGCTCCGAGATTTCTTATCCTACGAACAATCGGTTGCCATTCAGGCTCCGGGGGCCGAATATTTATTTCACAAACTCGAATTCTTTTTGGCGCCATTGTGTCGTCAAAAGACAAAAAACAGCCGGGATATACCAGGCACGGGCGTAACATGTTATTTTCTTTCAAGGCTTTTATTAGCGGTTTTACAATTTCTGCTGCTGCCATTTCCATCAGGTCGGATGTTTCCATGGGATGGGGTGATATGCTGCCCATTCCGCCGGTAATCGGATTGTCTTTTGTGGCAGGCCCCGGAAATCGTTCCGGGTAATCCATGGAGGTGGGAAGAATTTGGAAATGTCCGTTTTTATCGATTAAAATGTTGAACGATATTTCCACACCTGACATCCTCGATTCAATAAGGAGCGGCCATTTGGATTTTTTCCCGAATAATCGTTTATAATTTTTTCCGTAATCATTGATCAGGGTGTTATAGACTTCTTTGATTTCCCAGGCATTTAAAATAATACGGGAGCCTTTGCCGCCGGCACTGTAAGGATACTTCAACACGGCACCACCATATCCGTCGATAATTAACAGACACGTTCTTAAAACTTCTTCGTAATTACGGGCATCGACTTCATGCCATCGGTCTGCAACAGGAATACCATATTGGCTGCAAAGATATTTACAGGCGATTTTGTCACCTTCAAGAAATGCACTTTTTCGATCAAAGCCGACGATCCGATCGAGAAAGCCGGAATTTCCAAGTTCATCGACCAGTCCGCCAAGCAGCAAATCTTCCGGCATCGGCATCACGCAGTCGATGGCCCCGCTCTTTAGCGCTTCGATGATTGCGGCAGCATACCCTTCTCTGGAGTTGTCAGCCGTCTGGATAAAATCCACCGGCCAATTCATGGCCATTGCAAACGGCTGCATGGCCGGCATTCCCCGAATAACAACGCCTTTGTAATTATTCTGATAATGCTCACTTGTGGCTGTAGAGGTAATTAAAGCGCTAAGAAGGGTCCTCCCGTCGGTTCCTGCAAACCCTATTTTATAACTCACGATAATTCCTTTTATTTTGGTTAAAAGCGTTTTCCCGGAACATAAACGCCGGTTGCACTAAGATACGAATTGGGTTATATCGATTTGAAGAAATACCTAATTTTAAAGGCAAGAAATAAAACGGGTTTCCAGAATAAAATTGCGAAAATCCCCTAAATGGGTGGAGCCGACGGGCGGAATCGAACCGCCTACCTGCTGATTACGAATCAGCTGCTCTACCGAGTGAGCTACGTCGGCACAATGAAAAAATTACTACTTTGTTTATGAATCAAAATCAAGAAAAAATATCACTAAAATACCTGTTTGATAACATTGCCGGCACGGATTACGATACCACTTGCACAGGGCTGTCCGGTTCGGAAAGGGCATATCTCGTAACCCGTTTATATATGCAGAGCAGATTACCCGTTGTTGTCATTACGCCTTCGACGAGGGAAGCTGAAATATTCATAGAAGACCTTGAATTTTTTATAGAAAAACGCTACCCCCCCCTGATTTATTTCCCGCCGTATAATATTTCACCGTTTAAAAATCTCTTATATCACAACGAAACAGCCGCCAAACGGATCCGGTCGCTTTATCAGTTGATTGCCGGTGATGCGCCGCCCATGATGGTTACGACCATATCGGCCCTGATTCAAAAAATTATACCCAAACAGGAAATATGCGAGTATGCGGAACTTGTCATGGTTGGTGAAGACATCGAGCGGGATCGGTTGATTGAAAAACTTATATCCGGTGGTTATGAACGTTCAGCGATTGTTGAAGAACCCGGGGATTTCTGTACAAGGGGCGGTATCCTGGATATTTTTTCGCCACTCTATTCAGATCCGATCAGAATCGAACTCTTTGGTGATACGGTTGAGTCCTTAAGATCCTTTTCAGCGGTATCCCAACGAACGATCAAAAACATTCGGGAGGCCGTCATACTGCCGGCCAGAGAAACGGTCCTGAAATCAGAACACCTAAATCAGGTGATAAATCGAATAAGAAAGCAATCATCGCGCCTGAATATACCTGTAACCAGAGTCAGAGATTTGGTCCATCGAATCAGAAAAGACGGCACCTTTCCCGGGATTGAGAGCCTGATTCCACTAATTTATCCCGATCCGGATTCTTTTTTCAATTATGTGCCGAAAAACGCCATTTTTATTCTGATAGAACCGTCAGAGCTGGAAAAGGCGGCAGACCAAACGCTGCTGCAGGCATCCGAAAGCTTTAGTGCTGCGCAAAAGGAATCACGGCTTTGTGTCGAGCCCGAGAGTCTTTATCTGTCATGGCAGGAGGCCGAAACCGTATTTAAGCTTAAAAAGACGCTTAACCTTAAAAAGCTCCACGTGGTGAAAGAAACCGTGCCTGAAAAAGTTCCTTACGGGCAGTTTGACATTATCGTGAAGGACAATATCGACATCGGCCTTGAACTCAAGCGCCGACGGGAACAAAACCTTTTTTTACCACTTGCAAACTGGATCAAAAATCAACGGCAGTCCGGGTTTAATACGCTTATCGTTTCCAGCACTCGGACACAGAGCGAGAGACTGATTTCGCTGTTGACGCCATATGGCATTCAGCTCAGGAATATTGAAGGATTCGCAGACATAAAAAACAGCAAAGGGCAGGCATTCGTTTGCCAGGGGCGGATTTCTTCGGGGTTTGTATGGCCTGCTGAATTTCTGGCGATTATCACGGAGGATGAAATATTTGGAACAACGCACCGGCGGAGGCTAAAACCGGAGCCTAAAGTTCAAACCCAACTCGTTGAATTCGAAGATTTAAAAAAAGGGGATCTTGTTGTTCACGTCGACCATGGCATAGGACAATATGAAGGTCTGGTTGAACTGAAACTGAACGGATCGAGCAATGATTTCCTCCTTATTGTCTATAAAGATGGCGATAAACTCTACCTGCCTGTCGATCGGATGGGTATGGTTCGGAAATACATGGGCTTAGATGGAATCGAGCCGGTTCTCGACAAGATGGGCGGTAAATCCTGGGAGCGGGTTAAGGAAAGGGTAAAAAAATCAGCGGAGAAGATTGCCGGAGAGCTTTTAAAACTCTATGCCGGTCGAAAGGTCAGCCGAGGACATGCTTTCAGGGATGTGGACACTGATTTTAAGAACTTTGAAATGGGCTTTCCTTTTGAAGAGACGGCAGACCAGCTCAGAGCCATCGAGGATGTGCTCAATGATATGAAGGCACCGACTCCAATGGATAGATTGGTATGTGGTGATGTCGGATACGGAAAAACGGAAGTTGCACTGCGTGCATCGCTGATGGCGGTCAATGATGGTAAACAGGTTGCCGTACTTGTGCCGACGACGGTACTCTCAGAGCAGCATTTTGCGACGTTTTCAGAACGTTTTCAAAATTATCCCGTTAACATTGCATGCCTGAGCAGATTCCGTTCTTCAAGGGAACAACGCAAAATTATAAATGATCTTAAAACCGGAAAGATAGATATTGTCATTGGAACACACCGGCTGATCCAGAAAGATGTGGCGTTTAAAGATCTGGGGCTTTTGGTCCTTGACGAAGAGCAGCGCTTCGGGGTCAAACATAAAGAGAAGTTGAAGAAGATACGAAGCACGGTAGACGTTCTTGCATTAACCGCCACACCAATACCCAGAACGCTTCACATGTCACTGATGGGAGTGCGGGATATCAGTTTCATTTCAACACCCCCGGAGCATCGCAAGTCTATTATCACCTATATTTCTGAATTTGATGACGCCGTCATTTCGGAGGCCATACAAAAAGAGCTCAACAGAAGGGGGCAGATTTTTTTTGTTCATAATAATATCCATAGCATAAATGCGATGGCAAAACATCTGCTGGAACTGGTACCCGATGTTAGGCTTGATGTGGCTCACGGCCGCCTGGATGAGGAAGCGTTGGAGTATGTCATGATGCGTTTTATGGACAGGGAAATTGACTTGCTGTTGTGCACCACCATCATTGAGTCCGGCCTTGATATCCCTTCCGCCAACACCATACTAATCAATCGGGCGGACAGGTTCGGACTTGCTCAGATTTACCAACTGCGCGGTCGTGTCGGGCGTCTGGATGAACAGGCCTATGCCTATCTTTTTATACCAAGGGAAAGTACGCTGGGCAAAGATGCTAAAAAACGCCTGAAGGTTTTAATGGAACACAGTGACCTCGGCTCTGGATTTCAGATTGCCATGAGCGATTTAAGGATCAGAGGTGGCGGAACAATTTTAGGGGCTTCTCAATCGGGCCATATTGCTGCGGTGGGCTATGACATGTTTCTCAAGCTAATGGAAAACGCCATGGCAGAGTTGAAAGGGGAGACGGTTATAGAAAGTCTTGAACCTGAGATTAACATTGATATGCCGGCTTTGATACCCGAACCCTATATACCGGATATCGATCAGCGACTTTCAGCGTATCGTCGACTTGCAAAAATGACGGAAATCAATGAAATCGCTGAGTTCAAGGCGGAGTTGATCGATAGATTTGGTGCTTTGACGATGGAAACGGAAAATCTTCTTTTAAAAATCATGCTCAGGGTGATGGCCATAAAGGCCGGGGTCAAACGGGTAGATTTCACAGGACGTCAGCTTTCCCTTTCGTTTTCGGAAGTCCACCAGAAAAATCCTTCCGGCATCATCGACCTGGTTCTTTCCGAACGGGATAGATTTGAAATTACACCAGATCATCTCATCAAGGTCAGGTTGAAAAAAGGGAGTACATCCTCTCTTATGCTTCAGGCCAAAAACATCTTGAAAGAAGTTATGCAACGTGTTAATGATTAAAGATTTAAATGAGTTAAAAGCCAAATTGAAGCAGTATTGAGACGATTCCGGTTTCTGATGATAAAAAATTTTACTAAATTTATAGTCTTAATAGGTTTATTGTGGAGCGGGTATATGATAACCGGTTGCTCTGATAATAAGCCAAAGGAAATAGACGAATATCTTATCAAGGTCGGGGACAGGACAATAACTGTCGGCGATTTCAACAGGGCTTTTGAGATCGCCAAGACCGCATATCCCCATAATACCATACAGCAACCTGATACCATCAGAGAGGCCCGTTTTCGGCTGGTTCAACAAATGACCGAAGAAATGATCCTCTTGGAAAGGGCTGAAGAACTCGGCATTACGGTTACAGATTCGGAAGTCGAAAAGGTTTTTGAAGTTATAAAAGGGGATTACCCCGACAATGTATTCCAGAACATGATGCTTGAGTATGCTGTTCCTTACCATTCCTGGAGAAAGGGATTAAAGACGCGCTTGATTATGGACAAGGTGATTACAAAAGAGCTGGGCGATAAGATCGAAATATCGTCGGATGACATATCGAAATATTACAAAGAACATCTCAATGATGATAACATGACATCCGAAGAGAAAGCGGTGTCGAAAGATATGAACAAGACCATCATCGAAATTTTACGCAGAGAGAAAATGGAAAAAGCATATGCGCCGTGGATAATAGAACTTAAAAACAAATACACCGTTGAAATAAACAAAGAACAATTAGAAAAAACGACGGGTTAGAAAAACAATTCATGGTAAATTGGAATGAAATATAAGTGTTTTAAAGCAATACGGAAAAAAATAATATATTGTATAATATCTACCTTATTTTATTGTGTGTTCGGTTATCCTTTTTTGACAAACTCCGAGAGCGCGGAAATTGTAGATCGTATTGTCGCTGTGGTTAATGATGATGTGATTACGCTTTCGGAACTTAACAGCGTGGTTGAACCATACGCTGAAAAAATTCAAACCTTTGGATATTTGCCCGAGAAAGAACAGATGTTGCTTTTCAAGGTCAGAGAGAATATGCTTGACCGCCTTATTAATGAGAAAATTGAAGACCAGGAGATAAAACGTTCAAAAATTGAAATCAGTGAAGAGGAAGTCGATAAAACCATTGAAAGGATCAAAGAGGTCAATCATTATACGGATGAAATTCTGAGAGCGGCATTGGCTAAAGATGGGTTAACCATGCAGGAGTATCGAAAGCAGATAAAGGACCAGATACTCAGGACAAAACTTGTCAATCTTAAAGTCAAATCCAAAATCGTGATTACCAAAGAAGACATTGAATCCTATTATGAAAAGCATAACGAAAAGTACCTCGGGAAAAAACGATATCATCTTCGTAATATCATTATGAGGGTCCCGGAATTTGCGGATTCGGATGAAAAACTTGAGATAAAATCGAAAATGGATGATATCTTGGCAAAATTAAAGGCCGGACAACCTTTTGAAACCTTGGCGATGAAACATTCGGAATCACCGGGGGCTCCTGAAGGAGGAGATTTGGGTGTGTTCGAATTTGATTCGCTTTCCCCGGAAATTCAAAAGGCCGTCGAAGGAATGAAACCCGGAGAATTCACGCCTGTGATCGAAACAGGTCCGGGCTATCAGATTTTTTTCATCCAAGAGATATTGAATGCACCGGTGAAACCTCTGGAGGAGGCTACTCCAGAGATTGAAAAAATCCTTTACAATGAAAGCGTTGATAATAAATATCAGGCATGGATAGACGATTTGCGAAAACAGTCCGTTATTAAAATCATCCAGTAGTGCTTCTCACCTGAATTCGTGATGGATAATGTGAAATATGCACAGCGAGTCCAATAAAATACTTGTTGAAAGCATTAAAAGACTTCTAAGAAGAAATGCGACCAGCCACCTTCTTAAGATTGTGAAAAAAACCCACGCTGCGGACTTGGCCCTGGTGCTTGGTTCCTTGTCGATCCAAAACCAGAGAAAGCTTTTTACCCTCATCAAGGATATCGAACTCAGGGGCGAAATTTTCAGTAATATCGACGCCGATACATTTTTGAACATCGTTGATGCAATGGATTTAGACGAAATCGTCGATATCCTTGATCTCACGCCAAAAGATGACGTCGCCGACCTGTTGGGACGCCTGCCCGTCGAGAAGTCCGATGCCATTCTCAAGAAGATGAAAAGAGAGGGCTCCGAAGAGGTTGAAGGTTTGCTTCACTATGAAGATGATACGGCGGGTGGTATCATGGTTCCTGAATTTATAGCGTTAAGAGAAAATACCACCGCCGATGAGGCCATTCATTCGCTTCAAAAAGAGCATATGGATGTGGAGATGCCGTTTTACCTTTACGTGGTTGATGAGAACGGTAAATTGATCGGTGTCAGTTCTTTGAGGCAGTTGGTGGTAGTCCCGCCTGACACCCCACTCAAAGACTTTATGATCACGGATGTTTTTGCAGTAAAAACGGATATGGATCAGGAAGAGGTGGCGAGAATCGTTGCCCGTTATGATATCCTTGCCGTACCGGTCGTGGATGACACGAACAAATTGGTCGGTATTGTTACTGTGGATGATGTTATCGATATTATCAGGGAAGAAGCAACGGAAGATATTTTAAAAATGGTCGGCGCCGGCGAGGAATTCATTGAAACCAAATCCATATTCAAAAATATAAAAATGCGCATGCCGTGGCTGTTTGCGAGCTGCGTCGGCGGAATTATCGCCTCCTTTATTATCGGTTATTTTCAATCCAGCTTGAGCAGGTTGGCCTATCTGGCGGCATTTATTCCGGTGATCATGGGAATGGGCGGAAATATTGGCGTTCAATCCGCTACCATTACGGTTCGGGGACTTGCCACCGGACGTCTAAATATTCGGGATATCTGGTCGGTGGTATTCAAACAACTTTTGGTGGGAATGTTGCTGGGTCTTTTTTACGGCATTGTTGTCGGCACGGTGGCGAAATTGAAATATACCGGATTTCTGTTTGGGTTGTCCGTAGCTATTGGCGTGTTTTCTTCCATGACCATGGCAGCCTTTGCCGGATCTTTGGTTCCGATGACCTTGGCGAAAATCAATGTCGATCCTGCAATCGCGTCAGGCCCTTTTGTCACCACGGCAATCGATATTATCAGTGTGACTTTCTATTTTGTTATCGCCACGACCCTCCTTGGTATATGAAAAGATGCCGGGTTATTCTACACCTGCGATTGTGCTGCGTAAGACGGATTTTGGAGATTATGATTTAATCATTACACTATTTACGCTAAAAGAGGGTAAGATAACCGCCATTGCAAAATCCGCCAAAAAAAGCACAAAACGATTTGGGGGGATACTGGAACTCTTTTCGGAATTGGACGTGGTATACAGCACCGGCAGGAGAAAAGGCCTTCCCGTTTTACAGGAAGCCGCTTTAAAACACCCCTTCCCAAGCATCAGATCCAGCATGTTAAAAACGGCTTATGCCAGCTATTGGGCCGAACTCATCAACGAATGGATGGAAAATGGCCAAGTAGAGGTTCGGCTCTACCAGCTATTTCATCACGTTCTTAAAGAACTCGATGCCGGACGAACACCTGAAGCAGCACTTTCCATTTTGTTTCAGATGAGATTTATAACGATAGCCGGTCTCGCACCGAATTTAACACAATGCAGCGTTTGCCGGGTTGAGGTGGAGAAGATAAAGGGAGCCAGGGTTGAATTTAATCTTGAAAAAGGAGGAATCATCTGTGGCGGATGTGCATCCGGAACCTTGGCGAAAAATTTTCTCTCAAAAGGAACCCTTAAACAGCTTTTGTGGCTCGAAAAGGGGGATCTAACAACGGCTGCACGGGTCAAGTTTGTTTCTGGTGCTTTAAGAGAAGGTCTGGAGTTCCTGGAGGCTTTTGTGCCCTATCATTTGGGGAAAAGTCCCCGAAGCTTGAAATTTTTACGGCAAATAAGGAATGAAAGCAAGCCGGATGCATGATGCATGATACAGGATGCAGGATGCAGGATAGAAGATAACGGATACGTGATGGCGGATGTCGATGAAACGTGGAGATATTCCATATACTGTATATTTGATGGTTTCGTAAAAAGTCGTTATTGCTCGCTCCGTGACCATTTGGGGGCGTTTCCATCGGTGCCGCTAAATTTCAAGAACTCGGCGCAAGCGCCTCAAACAGCTTGAAATTTTTAACGCTTCACCGCTTGAAACGCTGATTCCCCAAATGCTCAAATGTCGCTCACAAAAGACTTTTTACGAGTTTGCCATTATTTGAAATTCAAATCAAAATTGAGTCAAATCGAGTGGACTTAGCGAAGATGCGAAACATCATCGAATCTCATCAAATTGAAGCTTCGGCGCCGTGTAGGATAGACATGGGGGGTACCCTGGATATCAGTACCTTTTATTATCCGCTCAGGCATCTTTATCCGTGTACGGTGAACATTGCGATAAATTTAAGAACAACGGTACGGCTTTCTCCGTATGATAAAGGGATGATAAAGGTTTCTTCAAAAGGATTTAAAGATGCCGAATATTTTCTGGATCAGGTGCCGTTTGATCATCCGCTCGGGCTTATTTTTGCCATTGCGGCATATTTCAGAGCCGGCGGAGTCCATATTCATATCGACTCATCATCTCCTCCGCGAAGTGCTCTTGGGGGATCTTCCGCCGCCGCTGTTGCACTTGTTTCTGCGTTTTCAAAGGTTCAACATAAAAAGGGCCGGGAACCCCTTTCACGAAGAAAGATCGCTTTACTGGCCCAGACGATAGAGGCAAGTGTGGCCGGCGTACCATGCGGCTTCCAGGATCAATTGGCGGCGGTTTATGGCGGTGTGAATGTGTGGCACTGGCCGGGAGATTGTCAATTTCCTTTTTTCAGAAAAAAAACCGTTATACCCAGGCGGCACCTGCCTAAATTTGAGCGGCATTTGTTGCTTGCATATTGCGGGATACCGCACGAATCGAAAAATGTTAACAAAAAATGGATACAACAATTTCTTTCCGGAAAGTACCATGGACTTTGGGCTGAAATTATAGTATGTACACAAAAATTTGCCGATGCGCTCATGGCGCGAAATATCGATAACGCCTGCGAACAGATGAACAGGGAAACTTCAATCCGAAGGAAGATGACGCCTGAAGTACTGGATGAGACGGGCGAAGCACTCGTAAAATCCGGCAAAGAAAAAAATTGCGGTGTAAGATTTGCAGGAGCGGGCGGTGGCGGCTGTATTTGGGCACTTGGGCATATAGAGGATATTGAAAAACTAAGGAGCACATGGAATAACATTCTTACGACACGAAAGGATGCTTTGCTGCTGAATGTGGGGATTGACTCAGAGGGGCTTTTGTAGGCTTTCTTGACGAGATAGTTTAGGGGGCGTGTTGTTTTTGTTTATTGAATCGTTTCATGGATAATGCTTTTTTTCAAACAGTACACGCTTTTCAAAAAAGATTATCCATTTCGCTCTCCGAGGCGTAGGCCCTTCGAGCCAGAGGCTGATATATATGTGGTTAAAATAAAAACACCTCGACCCCTCAAATAGTTTTAATAAAGCGTAATGGCTCGCTGGTAACAGGCAGAAGAAAAAGTCCAGCATAACCAACCAATCACTAAAATACGGATAAGGAAGGAAAAATGAATTTTCAGGATGTGATCATGTCGTTAGAGAGATTCTGGGCACAAAAAGGATGCGTGGTGGCCCAACCATATGATATGGAAGTCGGCGCCGGGACATTTCATCCCACAACACTCCTAAAGGCACTGGGCCCCGAACCCTGGAATGTTGCTTACGTTCAGCCGTCGAGGAGGCCGACCGACGGTCGATATGGTGAAAACCCGAACCGATTGCAACACTACTACCAGTATCAGGTTATCTTAAAGCCTTCTCCTTATGATGTGCAGCAGCAGTACCTTCAGAGTCTGAAAGTTCTGGGTATAGATCCTCTTGAGCACGATATCAGATTTGTGGAAGATGATTGGGAATCTCCCACATTGGGCGCAGCGGGACTCGGGTGGGAAGTATGGCTGGATGGAATGGAAATCACCCAGTTTACCTATTTTCAATTGTGCGGCAGTGTCGAGTTGTTCCCCATATCCGTAGAACTCACGTACGGACTGGAACGTATTGCAATGTATCTGCAAAAAGTGGACAGTGTATTCGATCTGAAATGGACCGATACGGTTACATACGGCGATGTACATCATCAACAGGAAGTCGAACAGTCTACTTACAATTTTGAAAAGGCGAATGTAAACATGCTTCTGGAGTTTTTCAATCAGTATGAAGCCGAATCCGCGCGGATGATTAAAGAAGAACTCGTACTTCCGGCCTATGAATACTGTTTGAAATGTTCACATACATTTAACCTCCTTGATGCTCGGGGCGCCATCAGTGTTGCCGAAAGGACCGGTTATATCGGCAGGATAAGAAATCTTGCCAGAGCATGTGCAGAAGGATATCTGAAACAAAGAGAAGCGATGGGGTATCCACTGTTGAAAAAAGAAAAGTAAAGAATCCGGGCACAAAGAATTCGGATTGGAAAGTAGGAAACCTATTTCCGGATTAACGGTTTTGGATTTCGGATATTGGAATTTGTGAATTTAGATATAAGACAGAGGTGACTATGAAAAGTTTATTGCTTGAGATAGGGACGGAAGAAATTCCGGCGGGGTATATTGAACCGGCGCTTCAAACCTTGTCGTCGACACTCTTACAGAAAATGACCGATCTTCGTATCGAGTATGGAAAATCAAAAGTTTTTGGCACGCCAAGGCGACTTGCAATTGAAGTTCAACATGTAGCGGACAAACAGAAATCCTTAACCTCCGAAGTTATGGGGCCTCCGGAAAAAGTCGGGTTTGACAATAACGGTAACCCAACAACGGCTGCGATTAAATTCGCCGAGAAGGTCGGGGTCTCCGTAAACGCCTTGACGGTAAAAGAAACAGACAAAGGCCGTTATGTATGTGCCCGGGTTGCCGAGCGAGGACTGGCAACACGGACGCTTCTTAAAACCATACTTCCGGAAATAATTCTGACAACACCGTTTCCAAAGACCATGAAATGGGCTGAATTAAATATCACCTTTGCAAGGCCGATCCATTATATTGTGGCCCTTTTGGGAAATCAAGTCATTCCATTTGAAGTGGGAGATACGAAGAGCGGGCGATATACCTTCGGTCACTATTTTATGCAACCCAAGAAAGTGAAAATATCCTCGCCGGAAGATTACGTCAAAACCCTGAAAAACGCCCATGTGGTTATCGATTTTGAAGAGCGACGTAAGCTTGTTGAAAATGAGATTAACAAAGCTGCCAAGGAGGCCGGCGGCAAAATATTTCCGGATGAAGAGTTGATTGATATTAATAAAAACCTGGTTGAATATCCCATCGCCACGGCCGGAAAGTTTGATAAAGAATTTCTGGAAATACCCGGCGAGATCCTGATAACCGCGATGCGCAAGCATCAAAAATATTTTGCCGTGGTTGATGACAACAGTAACCTCATGCCCAACTTTGTTGCCGTGAACAACACCCGGACAAAGGATCTGAATCTTGTCGCCACCGGACATGAAAGGGTGTTGAGAGCCCGTCTTGCCGATGCGCAATTCTTTTTCAAAAGCGATGTAGAAGAATCCATGGATGAATGGGTCGAGAGACTCAAGGGCGTCCTTTTCCAGGCCAAACTGGGGAGCATGTACGAAAAGGTTCAACGGGTACAAAAAATTGCGGCGTACCTGGCGGATGCCAGCGGGCAGAAACCGAATGTAAAAAAGCAGTTGCTGAGGGCTGCATGGTTGTGCAAGGCCGATCTGGAAAGTCACGTTGTTTACGAATTTCCGGATTTACAAGGCATTATGGGAAGAACATACGCCTTGATCAAGAAGGAACCCCAAGCCGTGGCGGCTGCGATCGAAGAGCATTACCGGCCGATCTATTCGGGCGGACCCCTGCCGGAAACGGTAATCGGCGCCCTGCTCGGTATTGCCGACAAGATCGATTCCATTTGCGGATTTTTCTCCGTAGGGCTTATTCCTACCGGCGCGTCGGATCCTTATGCCCTTCGTCGACAGGGGATCGGTATCATCCAGATCATGCATGACAAGGGTTTTTCATTTTCCTTGAGAGAATTGATTGAAAAGAGCCTGAGCATTTACGGCATAAAAGGGGCAAAAAAAATCAAAGAGATGGCCGATCCGATTTACACATTCATACAAAACCGAATAACCTATCAGCTGGTGGAGGAAGGTTTTTCCAAAGATGTCATTGCGGCGGTTGCCGATGCCGATGCGGATAATGTGCCGAATGTATGGAATCGCGTGCGTGCGCTTCAGGATCTGAAAGCAGCGGCGGACTTTGAACCTTTGGCCATCGCTTTCAAACGAGTGGTCAATATTATTAAAAAGGCTGATCTTCCCGCTCGCAAGAAGGTTGATGAAAAACTGTTTGAACATGAATCCGAATCCGCATTGTATTCGGCCTATAAGGACATGAAAGGGAAGATTTCGAATCATCTTGCCAAGGGACATTTTGATCAGGCGCTTCGGGAGATTGCCAAGTTGCGCGATCCGGTGGACACTTTTTTCGACAGTGTCATGGTCATGAGCAAAGAGAAAAAAATACGCAACAACAGGCTGACCTTGCTTTGGATGATTTCCGAATTGTTCGGTTTGTTCGCCGATTTTTCAAAAATTTCGACCTGATATAAAGATCAGGAAAGAGAAAATAGAAAAGAGGAAAGAGTATAATGGAAACCGCAAATGAACACGAATAGACACAGATTCAAATAACAAAATTTGTGTTCATTTGCGTCCATTTGCGGTCTCCTGTTTTCTAAACGACTTGAGGAGTCGTTCAAATGAAGGCGATGGTATTAAACGAGATCTGCGATCTCAAGAAAAACAAGAATCCGCTTCAATTTGAGGACCTGCCGAACCCGGTTCCAGGAGAAAAAGAAGTATTGGTAAAAATTTCCGCCTGCGGGGTTTGCCACACCGAGCTGGATGAAATCGAAGGGAGAACGCCCCCACCCCAATTCCCGGTCGTTTTAGGCCATCAGGTTGTCGGAACGGTCAAAGAGACCGGACGGAACGCGAATCGATATAAAACAGGAGACAGGGTCGGAATCGCATGGATTTATTCCGCATGCGGAGAATGCGCTTTTTGCATGGAAGGTAATGAGAATCTATGCGAAGCATTTAAGGCTACCGGCCGGGATGCCGACGGGGGATATGCGGAGTATATGACGGTGCTGGAAGACTTCGCATATAAAATTCCGGATGTTTTTTCCGATGCTCAAGCAGCGCCGCTGTTATGCGCCGGCGCCATCGGTTTCCGATCATTGAGACTCACCAACATCAAAAACGGACAGAATCTGGGATTGACCGGTTTCGGGGCATCGGCACATCTTGTGCTTAAAATGGTGAAGCATAAATACTCCGGCACCAAAGTGTTTGTCTTTGCCAGAAGTAAAAGGGAAAGAGATTTTGCACTTGATCTCGGGGCGGCCTGGGCCGGCGATACCGAAGATACGTCGCCGGAAAAGCTGGATGGCATCATAGACACGACACCGGCCTGGAAGCCGGTTATCGAAGCGTTAAAAAATTTGAGACCCGGCGGAAGACTGGTGATCAATGCCATTCGCAAAGAGGAAAGAGACAAAGACTATCTTTTCAAACTGAAGTATCCCGAACATCTCTGGATGGAAAAGGAGATAAAGAGTGTGGCCAATGTCGCCAGGAAGGATGTCAGCGAATTCATCAAGCTGGCCGCCGAAATCCCCATCATACCGGAAATCGAGGAGTACCCCCTGGAAGCGGCAAATGTGGCATTGCTGGAACTTAAAGAGAGAAAAATCCTCGGGGCAAAAGTTTTAAAAATTGCCTAAAAAAAAACCGGAATCTTCCCGCCTCGAACCTCGAACCTCGAACCTCCGACCTCCAACATTCGCACGTTCTGCCCTCCGACCTCTGACTTCTGCGCTCTATCCCCCAACCTCCGGCCTTTTTCCCTCTATGCTAAGGTGCGAAATGACTATAATATTTTCTGCGGATAATATTCCGAATTTAAAATATTATATTGACATATTAATATATTATGTTGTACGTTAATACCGAACCGTAATTGACGAATCGTTAATAACGCTAATGGTGGGTCAACATGGAAAACCCGTTTAAATTCGGCGGAATTGTTCGCGGACCATTTTTTGCGGACCGGAAGCAAGAACTGGATGAGCTTTCTCGTGAAATGGTCAATTTGAGCAGAATTTTTCTGATTTCTCCAAGACGATACGGCAAAACCTGTCTCCTCTTCAATTTGATGGACAGACTCGATGAAATCGGGATAGCTTCTGCATACATCGATCTCAATGCTTATCCCGGCCTTGGAAATTTGGCTGAAGCCTATACACATCGCACGACAAAAGCCCTTGAGACAAATACTGAGAAATTGATGAAAATTTTTTCAGGTCTTCGC
>JAWOIY010000135.1:0-7408 GCA_046484425.1 Desulfobacterales bacterium
TTTGGATGATCACCACCACCCGTGGGGAAACCGAAAACTGGTTTCTGTCTTCCTGGGATTTTACCAAACAGATCACGCCGCTGCTTTTCGCCGGTGTACTGGTAGGAGGTCTTTTACTGGGACAGCCCCGTTCAGAGGGCCTTATATCGTCAAAATGGGTGAGCGGCCTGGTGGGCGGAAACTCACTGGGAGCAAACCTGTTTGCATCTGTTGCCGGTGCATTTATGTACTTTGCAACGCTCACGGAAGTGCCGATTTTACAGGGGCTCCTTGGCTCCGGCATGGGTCAGGGGCCGGCGTTGGCCCTTCTCCTTGCCGGACCGGCACTGAGTCTGCCGAACATGCTGGTGATCCGAAGCGTCCTGGGCACCAAAAAGACGGTGGCGTACCTCATCCTGGTGGTTATTATGGCCACCATCAGCGGAATGATCTTTGGTAATCTTTATGCCTAATCAGCGACAATGGAGCCGGGTAAAAAATTAATTCTGCCACTAAGGCACAAAGGCACCAAAAATGAGTATTAAATATAAACCATTATCAAAAGCAGAAGAATCTATGGCCCAAAAAATTGTAGATGCTGCATATACGGTTCATAAATTTTTAGGGCCGGGTTTGCTTGAAAAAGTTTATGAGGTTTGTTTCTGTCATGAACTGTCAAAACGAAAACTAAAATATCAAAGGCAAGTTGATATCCCAATTGTCTATGATGGAATGACCTTTGATGAGGGGCTACGTTTAGATGTTTTGGTGGAAGGATGTATTATCTGTGAATTGAAGGCCGTTGAACAGATGAATCCTGTGTGGGAAGCACAAATAATTAGCCATTTAAAATTGATCGGCAAACGTCTTGGATTTCTGATTAATTTTAATGTTCCCCTTATTAAAAGCGGCATAAAAAGAATTATATTATAATCTTTTGTGCCTTTGTGTCTTTGTGGCTAAGCTATTTAGATAAAAGGAGAGAGTATTATGCCAGAAGATAAGGTCACGCAAATTAAAGTCGGCGGACATGCCACGGGCATCATCGGCCTGCAACCCATTTTAGAAGATGTCGCCGAAGAATTTAAAGGCAGAAGCGACGATGACATCAAGGCCGAACTGTTAAACCGATTGTCCAAAAAAAACTACATCAGCAGCAGGACCAGAGATATGTATGGTCAGGCCTTTTTGAGAGAATACAAAAAATTCGTCGGAGAACCCTTTGAAGACGCTGAACCCGGCGGACTGGAGATCAAAGTCTTGGGCGCTGGCTGTCCGCGCTGTGAAAAACTCGAACAGGATCTTATGGCAATGATGGCCGAGCTCAATATTGCCGCCGGGATTGAGCATGTCCGTGATCCGATAGAAATCGCAAGTTACGGGGTCATGGGATCTCCGGGATTGATCATCAACGGAGAGGTAAAAGCCGTGGGGTCCGTTCCACCGTCGAAGAAACTTAAAGAATGGTTGCTGGAGGCGGCAAAAGGCTAAACACATATTGAGTTCTAATAATTGTATCATCTTTTATTGAGTAAGTGTGATTTAAAAAATTACGGAATTAAAGGGATCAAGGGTCCAAGGAGTCCAGGATTCGAGTGAAATGCTAAAAAACCCTTGAACCCTCGAATCCTTGAGCCCTCTTCTTCAACTAATCGGGGATAAATCTAGAAAATAAACAAACAACGTCCTAATAAATTAATCAGTTATCGATTTGATAAAACAAAAAAGGAGAAAAACATGGAAATTAAAGTACTGGGCCCCGGATGTCCGAAGTGTAAACTGACCGAAAAGAATATAAAGGACGCAGTTGCTGAAACCGGGGTCGACGCCACGGTTGAAAAGGTAACCGATGTCATGGAGATTGCAGGCTACGGTGTTTTCGGCACCCCCTCTGTGATCATCGACGGTGAAGTCAAAAGCGTCGGCAAGATTCCGAGCAAAGAAGAAATCAAAACCTGGATTAAAAAATAAGGACTTTAATTTGAAAGCTGAGGATATCCGAAAAGTCAAAGCAGCAGTCAAGTCCGTCTTTGAGTAGGAAACCTTTAAAAATAACATTTTTACAAACAGCCATGGTTCATCTTGATAATAAGGAGTTAATTTTGTGAAAAAACGAGGATTGGGATTTTGTCTTTCCCTCTTGATATGTTTGTTTTTATCAATACCGATTTCAGGTTATGTCCGAGCGGATGAATTTTTAGACCTGCCGGTTAAAGGGATGGTTACCATGATTGATCTGGGCGCCAAAAAGTGTGTCCCGTGTAAAATGATGGCGCCGATCATGGAAAAGATGGAAAAAGTGTACAAAGGAAAGGCCGTGATCGCTTTTATCGATGTTTGGGAACATCGGGAACCGATCTACCGGTTCGGTATCCGTGCAATCCCCACCCAGATCTTTTTCGATAAAAGTGGCAAAGAGGTTTACCGGCATGTCGGATTTTTGGCTGAAAAAGAGATTGTCGCAATGCTAGAGAAGATGGGGGTCAAGTAAAACATTAAAATGAATTTGAGAAAAGTACAGATAGAACTGGACGTTTCAGACGTCCAGAGGGTAATGGCCATCGCCCTGGACGAGGATAAAGACAAGGCACTCGAATATATCAAGGGGAGTCTCGTCAAACAGATTGAAAAGATCTTGCAGCCGCATTGAGTGCCGGTTTTCGAGGCCAGTTACGGCCCCGGGCAGCACGATCGATTTATTTGAAATGAAAACAGACAAGGAGGGTTTTCATGATTTTGACAATTTCGGATCAGGAATTCCAGGAAATGCGAATGGCTGCCATGGATGATGACAAAGACCAAGCCTTGCGCATAATAAAAATTTTTATCAAGAGGCTGGAGCAGCAGAAGCAACAGGGCATGAAATCTCATCTGGATTGATAAAATAGTAACACCTTAGGTATGAAGATTTTTCCCCGGTCTATATGGAGCAGCATTCCCTTGAACAAAAGAATATCCCGAAGAAGAACATATGCGGGTTAAAAAGAGCCCCTTCATGAAGCAAGCTGCCATGTGCGGCCAATGCCACGGTCTTGGACCCATTTTTGAATTTGAACATCCGATTCAATGCGCTACCCTTTACGGAAGCTACCTCCATGCCTATATCCCGTCCGGCGGCGCGCAAATCTGTCAGGACTGCCACATGAAAAAGGCCGACCACATCTTCCCCCCTAACTTCAATGACAGAATGGATATATCGGAAAGGTTGCGGCAGGCTTTGCCCATGGAGGTTAATATCCTGGCGTACCGGTTCCAACCTTTAGAGAATCGCTTCGTACCCATGATCGTCCTTAAAACAAAAATCACCAGCACCGCAGGGCACCGAATCCCGGACGGCTGACCCTCTAAAAACCGGGTGGTTCTGGATGTAACCGCTACAAGCGATCGAGGCAAAAAGATATTTGAAGCATCGAAAATCTACATGCCCCAATCGACCACATCTTTGGACAGCACCATGGTCTACGGACCCGACATTAAGCTCGGCATCATCAGGGATACGAGCATTTAACCGTTTGCACCAAAAGAGGAAACATTTGACATCAGGGTTCCCGAAACCGTTAAAACAGTAAATATCGACGTCGGCCTCAGTTATCAGCTTCGGCCTGGAGACGTCTATCCGATCCACAAAACGATACGGAAAGTTACTGTTGACAATGAGTCATAACAGGACGGCAAAAATCGTGTTTATTCGTCATGGAACCTGAATCAGGCAATAGACTTTCGGGCTGACTCATAAAATGCTTGTGATTTGCACAACAATTACCAATACTTCTGGCACTTCAACGAAAAAGGTTGTGATTTTAACCAAAATTTTATATAGTATTTGTTAAAGGCTAATTCCTTGAAGGTATTGCATGCGACATAAGCTCTTAATAATTTTGGCGTCCTTTTCCGTAATACTCAGCATGGCCGTTGGCGGGATCTGTGCAGACTTGTCACCGCGAGCAGGCAAAATCTCTTGTGGAAAAAGACGATCCCTTGACAGCGGCATTACCCAAGCCGCCACAGGCGCATGCCATATACTGCCGTGCCAGGCCCAAAATCGGCGCTTATTCATATTGCCGGATACCTCATCTAGACGGTTCCAAACTGAAAAGCGCTGTATATCTCCTCTACCGGGCATACCGGCGACAACGCCAAGCTTGACAGCCTTGTTTCATTTCCAAACCGGTCAGGCAGTGTTGAAACTGCCTTTGTCGTTTATCCCGCCGCCCTTGTTTTCCCTTCACTGCTCTTTTATCTGTTAAAGCCCCACCCTAAATTTTAGGTCGTTCGGTTTGACCTGCCCTTCACTTAGCCATATGCGTTTTCGTGCGCCAAACAACCAATGAATCGTTTGGGTTAAATGGTTGAAAACGGTATTACCAGTCTAATATAATGATGTACAAAATATAAGGAAATTTGCCAAAATGAGTCACGCAATGGATCAAAAAAAGTATATACACTTCCGCTTCAAAAACTGGATCGGGTTGTTGATGCTGTACTGTCTGACTGCCGGGGCTCCGCAGGCGGTCAACGCTGCCACGCTGGATGAACGGTACCCCGGCCTTGCCGCGGGCTTGCTCAAATCCGCAGTTTTAGCCCCGCTCGATGACGACACCTTGCTGATCGCTGACGGTGTCACCATCAAGCGTTCCCAACTTCTGGCGGGTATCAATAACCATGAACCCAAGCTGCGCGATCAGCTGGAAAAGAACCTGGTTTTCGTTCTGGAGCAGGAGGCTGTCCGGCGGATTTTGCTCAGCGAGGCCAAAAAAGCGGGCATTACTGTCAACGGAATAGAAGACAGTCAGGCGATCCAGACGCTGTTCGAGCATCGAACAAAGGAGATAACCGTATCCGAGGACGAGGTGCGCGCCTTTTACGAGGCCAACCGGGAGATGGTGAGCGACGCTCCCTTCGAGCAGGTCGCTGACAGTATTCGCCAATTCCTGGTTCAGGACAAAAAGCAGCAGGCGGTCTCGGACTATATGGATGGTCTGGGCGATGCGATGAACCTGTGTATCAACGACCGCTGGGTACAAGCGCAAAACCGCCTGTCCCTGGACAACCCCGTAGACAAGGCACGCCGTTCAGGCAAACCGACCATGGTGGAATTCGGCGCTACGGGTTGCGTCCCCTGTGACATGATGCAGCCCATTCTGGATAACTTGCGCAAAAATTATCCCCAAAAGTTGAACGTCGTATTCGTCCACGTGGGAGAAGAGCAGGTCATTGCTGCACGCTATGGCATCCGGTCCATCCCTGTCCAGGTGTTCTTCGACGCCCGGGGTCAGGAGGTATTCCGGCATGTGGGTTTCTTTGCGCAGGCGGAAGTGGACAAGCAACTTGCAACAATGGGGGTTCGAAAATGAAAACGAACCATAAACAGTTGCGCATCGCGGCATTGGGGTTTGTTGCCGTATTGGCAATATACGGTGCCATTCGTTCGCAATTTTTTTCAACTTCCAATGAGATAGATACGTTTTCACAGCAACCGGTTGCCGCGCCGGTGCTCGGAAAAGTGACCATGATTGATCTTGGCGCCACCGAGTGCATTCCCTGTAAAATGATGGCACCTATCATCGAGGAGCTTAAAAAGGAATACGCCGGCAAAGCCGAGATTATTTTCATCGATGTGTGGAAGGACTCGACCCAGGCCCGAAAATATGACATCCGTACCATTCCGACACAGATTTTTTTTGATCAAAACGGCAGCGAAGTGCTTCGCCATACCGGTTTCATGGATAAAAAGCGAATTGTCGGAGTTCTTTCCCGGATGGGTGTGCCCTGATACTACCCATGTTTTAAGCTAAGAAATGAATCCACAAAAAAGGAGTTGATCAAACCATGTTCGACCAATTTTTAATCACCGTGAACCACTGGATGACCGGCGGACTGGCCATTGCCTCGATAGGCGCCTTTGCCTGGGGTATGGTCAGCGTAATGTTTTCCCCATGCCATCTGGCCTCCATTCCCTTGATCGTGGCCTATGTGGGCGGCCAGGAAAACGCCGTAAACCCCCGAAAGGCCGGCTGGTATGCAGGCGCCTTTTCTCTGGGGTTATTTATCACCATCGCCGTCGTTGGCATCGTGTGCGCCCTGCTGGGCCGTATGCTGGGCGATGTAGGCATCTGGTGGCAGATCCTTGTCGGTGCTGTACTCATCTGGGTGGCCTTGGGCATGCTCGGCGTGCAGGCCTGTTCCATGTCTGGCGCGCTGCTTTACCGGTTGAAATTGCGGGGCATCCACGGCGCGTTCGGATTGGGGCTCACCTACGGTATCCTGTCCGGTTCCTGCACCTTCGGTTTCATCGCACCGATTTTGGCCATCATCACCTTGCAGCAGAAGGTCGTCACCGGTTCGGTGATGATGATCCTTTTTGCCCTGGGTCACTGCATTCCCATCGTCGTGGCCGGAAGTTCCACGGCCATGGTGCGCAGGCTTACCGAAAATAGCGCCTGGCAGGGAGCCGGCCTGTGGTTCCGGCGCAGCGCCGGTGTGGTGATCGGGTTGTTGGGTGTCTATTTCATCCTCAGCCCGTTTGTCGCAGGTGCCTGAATCGCTTAAGGCTCGGAGAGGCTATAACAAACCAAAATAAAAATAAATTGATACATCGGATTGAATGAATGAAACAAGCCGTCAAAATAAAACCAAGTTCGATACCTCTGAAACAAGCCTTGTGGCAGGTGCCCGCGATCATCATGCTGGCCGGTTTGATCGCCATCGGTTTCAATCAGTGGGGGTCCAACGGCATCCCGCTGGTCGGGGACTGGTCGGTGGAAACTCGCTTTTCCGATACCGCGGGGCAAGCTTTGGTCATTGGTCTGGAACAGGCCGCCCAAATGTTCGAACAGAACGAAGCCTTGTTCGTGGATGCCCGGCCGGAAAACCTGTATATCCAAGGGCACATCCGCGGGGCCCTGAGCCTTCCCCTGGAGGAGGTGAACCGCTATTTTGCCGAGGTTGCCGACCAACTGGACATCTCAAAGCCGATCATCACCTACTGTGACGGCGAAACCTGCGATCTGAGCCATGAGCTGGCCCTCTTTCTGAAAGAGATGGGCTTTGAGGACGTGCGCGTGCTAGTCAACGGCTGGACCGTGTGGCAACAGGCCGGGCTTCCGACGGAGGTTGGGGAGTAAAAATACTTGCCCAAAGAATCAGGCTCTGGTTATTCTCAGAGGGGATTTGCTTTGTTGTATGTTCATTGACTTACTGAAATCCCAAATATCAAATCCCAAATAACAAACAAATCCCAATGACCGAAATTCGAATATCCAAACAATGGCTCGTCATGGAAGGTTTTGGTCATTGAATATTTGAATTTGAGACCTGCCCGCTCGTGCCTTGCAATGGCAGGCGGGTTTATTTGGAATTTGCCTGCCCGCCGGCTTTTGGGCGGGGTGCTTGGAATTTGTATTTTTTGACACAATACTCCAAGGTGGAG
>JAWOIY010000144.1:0-6858 GCA_046484425.1 Desulfobacterales bacterium
AAAAAGTCGATATTGCTCGCTCCGTGACCATTTGGGGGCGTTTCTACCGGTGCCGCTAAATTTCAAAAACTCGGCGCAAGCGCCTCAAACAGTTTGAAATTTTTAACGCCTCACCGTTTGAAACGCTGATTCCCCAAATGCTCAAATGTCGCTCACAAAAGACTTTTTACGAGGGTGTCAATTGTTAAAGAAAAAAGATTTTGGTCAATTCGTTTTCAGGAAGAATCTTTTCCTCCCGTGCGATTTCGATGATGGTTTTTCCCGCCTCATGGGCTTTGTTTGCAATGGCAGCCGCCTTGTCGTAACCGATATGCGGTACCAGATAGGTGGCCATGGCCAGGCTTTTTTCGATGTTGTCAGCACATTTTTCCCGGTTTGCGCGAATACCGTTGATACATTTTTCAGTCAAAAGCGTGGTTCCGGTAGAAAGAAGGTCAATGGATTGAAGAAGGTTATAGGCAATCACCGGCAGCATCGCGTTCAATTCAAAATTGCCTCCCTGTCCGCTTATTGTAATTGTGGTGTCGTTCCCCATGACTTGTGCGCATACCTGAATGACGGCCTCAGGAATCACCGGATTAATCTTTCCGGGCATAATAGAAGAACCGGGCTGAAGGGATGGAATCGATATTTCACCAAGCCCGCATCTCGGGCCGGAAGCAAGCCAACGGATGTCGTTACAAATCTTCACCAAGCTCACAGCGATGGTTTTTAAGGCGCCACTGGTTTCAACCGCCGCGTCCCGACCTCCCTGGGCTTCAAAATGATTTTCTGTTTCCCTGAAATTAAATTTTGAATGTTCAGAAATCATTGCGATGACCTTTTTTGCAAAATCAGGATGCGTATTCAAACCATTTCCGACAGCGGTTCCGCCCAGGGCCAACTCTGCGAGATTATTTTGTGCGGCTTCGATTCTCTTTACGGCCAGTGCTACCTGTCGAGCATATCCTGAAAACGCCTGACCCAAAAATATGGGTACGGCATCCTGAAGGTGAGTTCTTCCCATTTTTTTTACATCTTTAAATTCATCTGTTTTGTCTGAAAGGCTTGTTTCGAGATTGACCAGCGCGGGGGTAAGACGGTGTTTTATAAGAGATACGGCAGACACATGGATGGCGGTGGGGATAACATCGTTGCTCGATTGGCCGAGGTTGACATGATCATTCGGATGAACCGGAGATTTTCCGCCCTTTTTCCCTGTTATGATTTCGTTTGCCCTTGATGCAAGGACTTCGTTTATGTTCATATTTGTTGAAGTGCCCGATCCTGTTTGAAAGACATCCACCACAAACTGGTCGTCAAATTTTCCTTCCATGACCTCCTGTGCGGACGCGGCAATGGCGTTCGATATCTTATGGTCAATGAGATCCAGTTCATTGTTCACCACTGCGGCACATTGTTTTATCAGCGCGAGGGAATAGATAAATGACAGGGGAAGTGTCAGTCCGCTGATGGGGAAATTGTTAACCGCCCTTTGTGTACTTGCGCCAAAATACGCATCTTCGGGAACATCGATGGTTCCCAGCGAATCCTTTTCTATTCGATAATTCATAGTCAACCCATTCCTTATTATTAAGGACCTTTGACCGGGACACCATGATCCTTTTCAGGTATTTTTTCCACGTCAGGCCATTCGAAAAAAGCAATCATATCATTGCTAATACAATAAGCGTGCCAGCAGGCTGAACAAAAAAACGTTAAATATTTGGCATGAGCATTGCAGCTGGAAAGGGCACAACCCTTTTACAAACCCATTAATAGGAGGTACAACATGTCATCCAAACGGTATAAAATTGAAACGTCCTGCCCTCAGTGCGGATGCAGTGCGGTTACCCATCTGAGTTCCGAAGAAATCAGAGAGCGATACGGAGATGTTCCAAATGTTGAAATGGAATGTGGTGAATGCTTAATTAAGTACGAGACCGCCATGAAAACTGCATGCCCCGAGTGGGACCAGGAATGCAGAATTAAAGAATAATTCTAATTATTAAAAAGTACGGAAAAGATAAAATGGACAAAATTATTAAAGAGGAAATGGGCCATATAAGAATGCTAAGCGTTGAACTGGTTACCCTTGAAAAAAAATAGGGTGTCTTGTTTCATAATACAAATATGTATCAGCGATCAATATGAGACAGTTTTTTTTATGCATTTTTTATCGGGCCTGTATGTAAATCCATTTTTGAACATTAAATACCCTTCGGTTTTTGTAATATTTAAATGGGTTGAAAATTATTAGTCAGAAGAGAGCGCATTATGAAATTTTTCGATATGTTTTCTTCCTGGCATGAAACTTGTTAATCACGAATTACCGCACAATAAGGAAATATTATGAAAAAAACATCCATCGTCAATTATGTTGCAATATTGTTGCTGGTGTTCGCCGGTATCCTTTTTGCTGAGATAGCTCCCCCTGAAGAAGGCGGTGTGCTGCCCGAAGTAATTCTTTCCTTGCCGGAGGAACCGGTACACCAAAAATATCTTGGGATAACCGAAAACAAAAAGACATTTCATATTTCGGAGATAAATGCAGAGATTTTACTCATCGAGATTTTCAGCATGTACTGCCCGTACTGCCAAAAGGATGCACCGGCCGTAAACGAACTGTACGACAAGATCGCACAGGATGGAAACCTGAAAGATAAAATAAAATTAATCGGTATTGGCGCAGGCAACTCTCCTTTTGAGGTTGATTTTTTCAGAAATACTTACAAAATTCAATTTCCTCTGTTTGCTGATGGCGACTTTTCCATTCACAAACGTCTTGGAGAGGTCAGAACCCCATTTTTTATCGGCGTTAAGATAAAAAAGGACGGGACACACGCCATTTTCTATTCCAAACAGGGTGCAATCGAAGATGCACCGAAATTCTTAAGTTTAATTCTTGATAAAGCCGGAATCTAAATAGGGAGGTATTGAAGGTGAAAAAGCGCTTCAGAACAAGTTTAATTTTTTTAATCCTTTTTGTTACGAGCGGATACGCGTTTGGGATGTCGGAAGCATTCAAAAACAATATTTTCAACCCTGGACAGTTAAAACCCGTAGACAGCATTCTAAAGGTCAAGGTCGGTGATAAGGCCCCCGATTTTGCCCTCCCTTCATTGTCCGGAGATAAAATATCACTCGGTCAATTCAAAGGAGAAAAAAATGTTGTAATTTCGTTTGTTCCGGCTGCCTGGACACCCGTGTGCTCCGACCAATGGCCCGGATATAATTTGGCAAAAGTAATTTTTGATAAAAACGACGCTGTTCTTCTGGGAATTACGGTAGACAATATTCCGACACTTTATGCCTGGACCAATCAAATGGGAAAGTTGTGGTTTCCGGTTCTTTCTGATTTCTGGCCCCATGGCAACGCGGCAAGCATGTTCGGTGTGCTTCGTTCCGACGGGGTCACCGAAAGGGCACTGTTCATAATAGATAAAAGCGGTATTTTAAGATACGCACATGTATCCGACATTAACAAACGACCTGACTTGAAGGATCTCGTAACAGCGTTGGAGAAGTTGAACAATAAATAATCAAAGCAATTAAAGTTTATGGAGAGGCCGGTCCGTGAAACCCTGCGATTATAACATTAAAAGAACATTAAGTCTGGTGGATGAAATGATCAGAGTTGCAGATAAAGGTGATACCGAACGAGAAGACAACGGCTGCGGCATCCTTTACGGTGTATTGCGTGATTCGGCCTATAAACTGAAAAAACTGGCGGAACAGGAAAGAGAAAAACACATTGCAAAAGGATGGTGGAAAGAAAAGGCCGATCACTAATCACGATCATCAACGTGTTTCATTTCACAGGTATTTACTTCTTCAATATAAAATTTTTACAAATACATAAAAGCCGGGAAGGTATTTAAAAGGGATGAAACAGTAACCTGGCGGTGTCGTAACTGCGGATATTTGCATGAAGGTGAGGCGGCGCCGAAAACATGTCCGGCATGTGTCCATCCCCAGGATCACTTTGAATTACTCGGGGAAAACTGGTAGATTGTTTAATGGTTCATACCGCGATGGTTGAAGATAACAACCAACCATCTACACCCTGATTTTTAAAAGGAGGTTAAAAAATGGCAGAAAGACTCGAAGTGTATAAATGTGACATTTGTGGACATATTGTAGAGGTTTTACATGGTGGCAACGGAGAACTGGTGTGCTGCGGGCAGCCGATGGTTCAATTGATCGAGAACACCGTGGATGCTGCAAAAGAAAAACATGTGCCGGTGGTTGAAAAAGTATCGGGCGGTGTAAAAGTGAAAGTGGGAGGTGTTCCTCATCCCATGGAGCAAAAACATTATATCGAATGGGTTGAAATCATTGCGGACGGCAAGGCTTACCGGCAGTTTTTAAATCCCGGCGAGGTTCCCGAGGCAACTTTTAACGTAGCAGCGGATAAGATTATTGCTCGTGAATACTGCAACATTCATGGTTTGTGGAAAGGATAATACCCATGTTATCCGACAGAAAGCAAAAAACACTCGATGGACAGGTTAATGCCGAATTGAACTTATTGGAAAGGAGGTGATCTTATGCCAAGCTGGAAATGTTCACATTGCGGATATGCCCTGGAAGCTGATGCGCCCCCGAATCAGTGTCCTTCTTGTAAAGAAAAATGCGAGTTTCTTGACAACACATGTTATACACCGGATTGCGAATTTGAGGGAACCGACAAGCGGATAAAATAAGTCCCTTATGGGATTAAGGAGAATATATATGGCTAAAGTACTCGTTGTATGTGCCACGAGAACCGGGGAAACCTTTAAAATCGGTGAGCTTATTGCCGAAGGTATCCGATTTTCCGGTCATGAGGCAAATGTGGTAAAGATCAATTCAATAAAAAAAGAAACAGATTTACAAGAGTATGACGGCATCGTATTTGGATCGGCCACGTATCATGGCGATATGATTCAGACCATGAAGACGGTTCTTTTTCTTGCTGAAAAAGCGGGTCTTGAAGGGAAAGCGGGGGGTGCTTTTGGTGCGTTCGGATGGAGTGGAGAAGCACCGGATCGTATTTACGGTACCATGAAAAATATCTTTAAAATGAACATGGTCAGTGGTCCTTTGAGACTCAAGTCGAGTTCCCTGGGCGGCAGCGTGCAGATGGCTCAGGGCTATGGCCGTGAAATCGCTGAGAAGTTATAAAATTTGGGGTTTTGGTAAAAGGTTCCCCAAATACTCAACTGTCGCTCACAAAAGACTTTTTACGAGTTTGCAAACATTATATAAATAGGAGAATATCATGTCTACACCGCAACATTGTCCGGGTTTTCAGAATTTCAAAACATTAAAATCGTTTACCTGCAAATGTCCTGAGTGTGGTAATCAGGTGGAAATCTTTTCGGATGAGTTTGATCGGCCGCATGTGTGCAGCGAATGCAAACAACAGATAGATTTTACCCAATGCAAACTGGAAGGAGCTGCCTGATACCGGCGGTTCGAACCTGAAAAAGGACCGGCCGTCAGAGATCCGGAAGGAAATTCATAAGTGTTTCTCTGGGGTATTATGTCAAAAAATACAAATTCCAAGCACCAAATTACAAATAAACCCGCCTGCCATTGCAAGGCACGAGCGGGCAGGTCTCAAATTCAAGTACTCAATGACCAAAACTTTCCAAGACGACATTGTTTGGGTATTCGAATTTCGGTCATTGGGATTTGTTTGATTTTTGGAGTTTGATATTTGATGGTTTCGTAAAAAGTCAATATTGCTCGCTTCGAACTCAAGACGAAGCCGACCCAGCACAGTGTCAAAACACTGCTCGAGATCGGTGTGCAGCCGGATATTCTTATCTGCCGTTCCGACCGGAGACTAACGAAAGAGTACCGTGAAAAGATCGCCCTGTTTTGCAACGTTCAGACAGAATGCGTTATCGAAGGGCGGGATGTCGAGTCGATCTATGAAGTCCCCATCCATTATGAGAGGGAAGGACTCGACGATATCGTTATCGAACATCTCAATTTGAAGTGCGGTCCGCGTAAAATCACATCCTGGCTGCAGTTTGTGGAAAAAATCAAGAAACCGAAACGGGAGGTTACAATTGCGGTATGCGGTAAATATACCGATTACCCCGACGCATATAAGAGCATTACCGAATCGTTCGTGCATGCAGGCGCGGCGAACAATGCCCGCGTAAATATTAACTGGATCTCCTCCGAAGAGGTTGAGCACAACGGTACAAATTCGCTGATCAATAAGGCAGACGGTGTTCTCATCCCGGGAGGGTTCGGCGAGCGGGGCATCGAAGGAATGATCCGGGCGATAAAATATGTGCGTGAACGGAAGATTCCATTCTTCGGCATATGTCTCGGTTTGCAGTGCGCGGTCATAGAATTTGCACGAAATGCCGCGGGATTACGAAACGCCAACAGCACCGAGTTCAAGCGGACGTCGAACAATGTTATCGATTTGATGACGGATCAGCGCGGCGTAAAAAACCTCGGCGGAACGATGCGTCTCGGTTCCTACCCGTGCGTTCTGCAGAAGGGTACCAAAGCCTACAAATCCTATAAACGTGAATTCATCAACGAACGGCATCGTCACCGGTATGAAGTGAATAACAAGTTCCGGAAGCGGCTCTCCGATGCCGGCATGGTTCTGAGCGGCCTGTCGCCCGACAATAACCTGGTGGAAATGATAGAGATTAACGACCATCCATGGTTCGTCGCGGTTCAGTTTCATCCGGAACTGAAATCCCGTGCGATCAATCCTCATCCGTTGTTCAGGGATTTCGTGAAAGCCGCGCTGGAGTTTAAGGAGAACGGGAAGAGAAAGTGAAATGGCAAACGTAAAAAGGCAAACGGCAGAGGTCGGAGGGGAATAATGGAATAATGGAGTGATGGAGTGATGGATGTCGG
>JAWOIY010000001.1:0-9218 GCA_046484425.1 Desulfobacterales bacterium
AAACACAGTTCTAACGAGTTGGTTAAATGGTTGATTGGTTAGGATGGTTAGGAGGGTAGAGATCGGGAAGGCGCCCCGGTGAAATGGACTTCGCCCCGATGAAATAGGTTCCGCCCCATATAAATAGTCTGCGAATTTAACTGGGTAAACATTTCATTGGGCCAAGCATTTCACTGGGTAAAGAAGGGGAAAGGCAGAATGGGGGAGACAGGAGTTAGGAGATAGAAGGTCGGAGGATCAGAAGGTTAGAAGTTGAGAAGGCAAGAAGATCAGAAAAGCAGGAATTAGAAAATAGGAAAGAGGAAAGCCGAAAGCTCAAAGTTCAATGTGCAAGTGAATAGGAAACAGAAATCATGTGTGATCGTTTACAGTTCACTGTTTACCTATCACTGTTCCCCAAAAGACGCTGTCTATATCAACAATATAAGCCATTTGACGAATCGACTATTTGACGATTCAACCAGGATGAACCTCGGAGGGGGTTATTCTTCAGCAAATTTTCGGGCGAACCGAACCTGCTTTTCTGTTACAACAACAAATGAATCGGGTAAGCGATCTATGTAATTCTTAAGGAGGCGGGAGATAACCTGAATTTTTGACACTGAGCGCTCGTCTTCAAGGCGGAGCAGAATAACTCCTCTGTGAAGACGGCCGTCGCGATACACCTTGTCGCCAAAATCTTTATCGTTTGTAATTAAAATCCAATTTTCTAAAGCCGCTTTCTGGATGATGTCTTCATCATTTATACCTCTTGATTGTTCAAATACTGAGAAGACTTCATGATTTTGATGTCGCAACCAAGCCGCAACAGCAGGGCCTGTGCATTCATCCACGAGGAATCGCATTAAACTGGCTCCTCCATTAAAGGCATAAAATCCGTGTTTTTGAGAAATTTGGTGGCGAATAGAAAGCAAGCCTGAATGTCTTCAATCTCAAGGCCTTTGTATTCATTTAAAATATCATCTTCGGTTGTACCGTGGGCCAGGAGATTAAGGATAAAATCAACGGTTAAACGGGTACCTCGGATTACCGGTTTTCCCACCATGACTTTCGGATCTAAAACAATTCGATCCAGTAATTGTTTATTTTTCATAATGGCAGTCTCCATATTTTGTTCCAATATTATGCAGTAAATCCAAAGCACCATCACAGACCAAAGATGAAAATTTAAGGAGTTTATATCTGGATTCAACATCACTTTGGAATTTATCCATTAACACATGAACCGCTTCATGAATGATTTCATTCTCTCTATATTTCCTGTATGCTGTCGAAACAAATTCAATTTTTGCAAGTTCAGAAATATAAATTGTCTCATTGGAGTTATATAACTCAATAACCTTATGAGAATTTTTCTCCTTATGATATATTTTTACTAACGAAGAGGTGTCTATAAAAAAGCTCATACGCGATTTTCCCTTTCTTCAATAACGCTTTCAGACCATAACACTTTGGATGTACTTAATCTTTCGTGTACATCATGAAGTGAGTATCGGCTTTTTATTTTCTTTTTAAGGGGAATAGCCTTTTTCATTGTATTGATTTGCTCATACAACAGTGTTAATTGATCGATCGGTAATCTATCAATTTCTTTATAAATTTTTTCTTTTATCTGCATGATCCTGTCTCCCATCAATAAGGGTATTAAATATGTTTTAGTTGTTATGGCTTTATATACAAAAGCTCAGTTCGGAGTCTTCGAATTTTAATCTTAATAATATAATATATCAAACAACTATCATAAGTTGCAATGATTTTAAGGGGCCGGGGGGCGGGCCACGGGAACACGTTGATATAAAAGATAAAATGTTTAAAATTCACCTCAAATAAGGCCTTAAACGGCCATTTTTAGGGTCAAAAACACAGTTCTAAAAAAGGTTCAGGGTTTAGGGGTTCTGCGTTCAGTCCGCCACAAAGATTGTTGGATAAAAAGTCAGGACGATGGATGATGGAAGAAATCAGGATAAGTCTCAGGACGGAGGAGGATTTACGATGAAGGCCGTAAGATACCTTACTGAAGAAGCGACAATAAAGAAGGGTGTTGACGCATTAGTGAGAGAGTTGGGACCGGTTGAGGCGATGCGTTTCTTGAGTGCCCCTCGAGAACGGCGGCAGGAAAGCGTTAAACGCCATCGCGAGTGGCAGAAAATGTTGGACAAAGATCGTTTTTTTGATGAAGTGTTTGACTAATGGGGGAAGTTGACGGCCAGGGGTCTGACTACGGGAACCTTTGGTCGAACAGGTGATTGGTCGATTGAATAATTGGCAAAGGGCATAGGGCAGAGAGCATAGGGCATGGGGGAAAGGGAAAGAGGGCGGAGATCGGAAATCAGAGGTCGGAGACCGGGAAGGCGCCCCGGTGAAATGGACTTCGCCCCGATGAAATAGGTTCCGCCCCATATAAATAGTCTGCGAATTTAACTGGGTAAACATTTCATTGGGCAAGCATTTTACTGGGTAAAGAAGGGGAAAGGCAGAATAGAGGAGACAGGAGTTAGGAGATAGAAGGTAGCGGGCAAAGGGCGGAGGACACCCCGGTTGAACACCCGGAGGGTGCCCGGTTCAACTGGGCAGGGAAGATCAGAAAAGCAGGAATTAGATAATAGGAAAGAGGAAAGAGGGCAGAATGGAGAAGACAGGAGTTAGGAGATAGAAGGTAGCGGGCAAAGGGCGGGAAGGCAGAGGGCTAAGGCCGAAAAGGCAGAAGAGCAGAAGATAAGAAAACTGGAAGATCAGATTTCTACCAGACTGCATGCTCATAATGTTTGAGGATCTTTTTGTCTTTCGTAATCAGGCGGTTCCGTTCTATTGAAGCTTGTGCTGTAATAACGCGATCAAATGGATCACGTGTCCATGACAACTGTGAGGCTGTTTGAATCACCTCTATGAAAGATTTTTTACATGCTTTAAGGCCAATTTGCTGATTAAGATATTTGAATACAGGCCCTGAACCGAGGGTGATACGTCCGATTTCATACAAATAATCGACTTCTAATAACACTATGGGGGAGATGAGGATTTCGGCCTCATATTCAATTAGCCACCGAGCGCGTTCACTAAGTCCTTCTCCTTTACGTAAATAAAGCCAAAGAACAACATGCGTGTCGAGATAACTCATATTTGCGGTTTCCACTCTTCCGACCAGTCGATATGCACCAGATCCTCGGGATTTCCAGGGACAAAATCCGGATGTTCTTCTAAGCAATTAAGATTTCTACGCTTTTCGGCGGGACTAATGAGCAGACGTTTACCTTTTCTTTCAATTTCTACAGGCACACCGGTTTTCACTACCTTATCCAATAGCCCCAGAATATCTTTTTGGATGTTTGAATCCGAAGCTTGTTGAACCATTTTAAGGATTCCTTTTTTTTGAGATTAAAGGATGTTGTTTATCAATATATAATAATTTGAAATTTTAACAGGGTCAACATTTTTTTTGACTGATTATTGACAGTTTGTTTTTTACTTTTGTTTAAAATCAAGACGTTATGATAGTATAAATTTTTCTTGGCACTACCGATTCGTTTTCTGGCCGTGGTTAGACTTCCTTTATCGAAGGTGGTAGAACTCCCCCGACTGACTGAAAAACTTTATCACAAACGCCCTTGCATTCGCTTAGGAGTCTGGGGAGTTTGGGTCGGGCCACGGCAAACTTTGGTCGAACAGGTGATTGGTTGATTGGGTAATTGGCAAAGGGCATAGAGGAGAGAGAAAAGGGGAAAGAGGGCAGAATAGAGAAGACAGGAGTTAGGAGATAGAAGGTCGGAGATCAGACGCATACGAACCTTTTACCCATTTCAGCTTAACTGTGACAGGGAAAATCTATTGTGCAGCGGAGTGCTTTGCGATTAGTTCGCGAACAATTGGAACTAACTCTGAAGGGATTTCCATAATAGTGTGATCAGGCGTTTCAAATGCAGCTTCATCTTCTGCTACAGCTTCTTCCTCTGACTGATATTCATAGTGAGCTAGGACTCGTTCTACACGTTTTTTGTCCCAACCTGGTGGAAACTTGCTTTTTTTCATCTTGGTTTTTTCCTTTGGCGTCGCCGTTAGGCAATTAACGGTTTTCCGCTTAAATCATAAGCGGTTATAACAAAGACACTGTTCGGTTCCGGATTTGGAACATAGATTACTCTCAAGTAACGTCCGTTGTGAGTCTGACCAATAGCGACTCTTGATCCTTCTCTACCGAGACGATCCTCTCCTGGATGGGTAAGGATTTCTTCAACCTCGGACTCAGACACATTATGATCATAAATATGCGGCAATTCCGTTGTAGGGTTAATGTAGAAACGGATTTTCACAATATTCTAATCCATATCAACTGTTAAGGTCTATTTAAGACCGAATGTAATTCTATTATCACAAAAGCCCTTTTTGTCAACCAATGTTCTGAAGTTTGATGTGAATTTGGGGGCGTCTATTGGTTGAATAGTTGAATGGTCTGGCTTGGTTAAATAGTCAAATAGTTGAATGGTTAGGATGGTTGAGATGGTTAGGATGGTTGAGATGGTTAGGATGGTTAGGATGGTTTAGAGCGTTGGGAACGTTGAGATCGTTGGGAGGGATGAGAGCTTTGGGGTCTAATCTGCACCTATTACGGATTTAACGGCTGTTTTGATTTCGTTGAGTGTTTTGGGTGAGACATCTCCGATTTTTGCTAGAAATCTTCTGGTCGATATCGACCTTATTTGAAAACAATCGATGGCGGAAGTTTTTTTAAGATTATTTTGTGCATTGGGGTCTATTTTGACCATCCAGACAGCGCCGTAGAAATTCTTCTTCCATTCGGTTATGGGTACAATCACCCTGAGGGGTAATATTCCAATCGCATCATCGCTTATAATTACAGCAGGGCGTTTTTTCTTGATTTCGGCGCCAACAGTGGGGCTCAAGTTAATTTCCCATATTTCTCCCTGCTTCATAGAAAGTCCTCCCCGTCTAAATCGGTAAAGGCAATTAAATCGTTATCTTTTGTGTAATCAGAAAGCAGCTCTTTTGCCTTTTGGGCCATCAATGCTTTTTTCTCTCTTGTTTCCAATTCATTAATGAACAGACTCAGCGCCTCTCGTATGACGCTGCTTTGGTCTGAAAACCCCCATTTTTTGTAGTTTTCTAAAAACTTTTTTTGTTCATTGGTAATCGAGATTTTTGTTTGAATGAGTGTAGCCATAATTTCACCCCTTTTTTTAGATCCAATTTAAGTTCCTATAAATTACCCTCTATAAGGTCTAATGTCAAGAGGAAGCCTTGGGATGGTTAAGATGGTTGAGGGCAGAATAGAGGAGACAGGAGTTAGGGAAGACAGAGGGTAAGAAGGTGGGAAGGTGAGAAGGTCAGATGACCGATGACGGAGGACACCCCGGTTGAACACCCGGAGGGTGCCCGGTTCAACTGGGGAGGGAAGATCAGAAAAGCAGGAATTAGAAAAGAGGAAAGAGGGCAGAAGGTAAGAAGCTGAGAAAGTGAAGGCTTGGCCGTTGGAAGGGTTCAGGCTTAAACCTAATGCCGCTGAAAGTGCTAAGCTCAAATCTACTCGAAGGGTAATCACCGGATTGACATCACGTAATTTTCGTGTTATTTATAAGTTACGTGCGAAATGAAACTAATAAATACCCTAAGATTTACGTATATACTCATTTGGGCTATTTAATGAAGGATTTAACATGAAACAGAATATTACACTCAGTCTGGATAAGGATCTGATTAAAAAAAGCAAAATTATTGCGGCTCAAAGAGAAACTTCAGTCAGTAAAATGTTAAGCGACGAATTGGAAGGGCTCATCCAGCGCATTGAACAATATGAACTTGCAAAAAGAAAAGCGCTTGCCAATCTCAAAAAAGGATTCCATTTCGGAGGTAAAATTACTGCTTCAAGAGAGTCGTTTCATGAAAGATAAAGTCTTTATAGATACCAATATATTGATATATGCTCATGATATGGACGCCGGGCTGAAACATGATGTTGCCCAATCTATTTTAGAAAAATTATGGGAAGACGAAACGGGCATTATCAGTACTCAGGTAATTCAAGAATTTTATGTCAATGTTACCCGAAAAATTCCAAAACCCATTACCCCGGTTCAGGCCAGAGACATCATTCTTAATTATTTTTCCTGGCAAATGGAAGCGATCGAACCCTACACGATATTGTCAGCCTCGGAAATCGAAGAAAAGTATGTTTTATCATTCTGGGATTCTCTGATTATAGCGACAGCCTCTCAGTCTGAAGCCAAAAAGATCCTTACGGAAGACTTGAATCATGGTCAGGTCATAGAAGGTGTTCTGGTAGAAAACCCTTTTTTACAGCAAATTCCGGCCAGCCAAAAACTATAACCACTTCTTAATAAAACGTCGTAACCTCTATGGATGTTCGTGTAATAGGGGACGTTGATGCAGAACGTGCATATTGTGTGCTTGTGTCATTTTGGTTCAAAAAAAACAAACCACGAAGGTGCGTGGGGTACGAGGAATAAAAGCAGAAAGGTTGTTGGATTTTGGTACGGAAATCCGCAGCATGTTCGGTTAAGCTGGTTAGCAAGACATTAATGATGATCATATTGACATAAATGGTATAACTGTTATATTTATTAATGACATGAGGTTTAAATTCGACAGCCGAAAGAGCAAAAAGCTTAAAGATGACCCTCGACGACAGATCGGATTTGATGAAGTCTAGGAGATCTGGTCACACCCTCATTACGTTGACTGTCGTTCGGATGATCCGGAGCAATTTCGTGCTATTGGATGGGTGAAAGGAAAGCTTTTTTCAGTCATATATGAAGTCAGAGAGGATGGTGAGGGAGCATATTATCACCTTGTCACGCTTTGGAGATCAACAAAACAAGAGGAAAAGCTATATGAAAAATACAGCTAAAAAAAAGAGAGTATCAGCCGACGAAATTGCAGAAAAGGCAATGAGTGGTGAGAATATCTCTCAGTTTTTTACAAACAAAGGTGAGATGAAACCGGCAATTCAGCGCGTAAATGTTGACTTTAGCATTGATATGCTCAAGGAGTTGGATACCATTGCAAAGGAATTAAATATCAGCCGCCAGGCTGTTATAAAAGCCTACCTGAGACAATCTATGGACCAACATTACCTGGCACGTAAGGCAGCGGCTTCTTAGACCGAAAGCTCTATATTTGCCGGCATAAATTTCGGGACCTATGTCTGATCATAAGTTGACAAGGAGAAAGGCGATGGGGGTCGCCACGTGAATCTGGGGGACATTGTATTATTGGTTGATAACTGAGAAGATAAGAAATTAAGTTCGCCGTGAGACACAATTGGATAAAAAGGTGAGTAGGTTGGCCTGTGAGCTTATTACCTTTGATTGGATCATTTTCCGAATGAAGACGGTCGAATCCAATATGTTGGTAAATTCATTCTATCTCAAAAATTGTTCTGTTTAACCCGGATTGGCGAATGACACAAAGTTCCCGCTCGTATCTCTTTATGCTTGGGAACCGGAATCGTAATTGTTGAATCTTTTGTCTTTTTTTGCACTATTATATGGCTTCCACGTTGTCGAACTTCTACGAAGCCATGCTGAACTAAAATCCGATAAACTTCTATACCTGATAGAACCCGCAATTTAGGCAACAGCTACCTCCAAACGTGTGATAAAAATCTCATTGTGAAGCCTTTCTTTTATTTCGGATTCAGATGCATGCTCAAAAAACAACTCCAACGCTTCTGCAAGATTATTGCGGGCTTCTTCAACGGAATTTCCCTGGCTTGCGATATCTAGTTCTGGGCAGAGCGATACATAACCGTTGCCTTCGCGCTCAATAATTGCTGTGAATTGTTTGTATTTTTGCATTACAAGTATCTCCTGTTGCAAAATATTGTTAAAATGAAATGAATAAAGTTTTGCGAATCGATTGACAAAATTCCCTTGTTTTTCATAAAAATATACACTCGGATTTTCAAATGATCAAGGCTTAATTGCACCTTCGAGATTTGGGAATCTTGGGCACGTCCATTGTAATATTGGTTGATTGGTTGATTGTTAAATGGTTGAGACGGTTTAGAGCCTTGGGAAGGATAGGAGATACGGAAGACAGAGATCGGAAATCAGATGAATGGTGTCAAATCTTGATTAGTGAATAAATTTGGAGGCTGGAGGTCGGTCCACGGCACACGTTGATATAACGGAGAAAAACATTAAATACACTTCGTGTTGGTAAAATGGTTGAGTAGTGAAGAGGCATAGAGCCCCGGTTAAATCCTTCTTCGAAGGGCTGGCAATGTCCAGCATTTAACGGGGTAAACATAGGGCATGGGGTAAAGGGCAGGCGCTTTGCGGTTGGAGGCGATAGGTTGGAGGATCAGAAGATGAGGGTAACCTGGCAATGGTTGCCAGTTGAGCAGGAATGATCCGTAAGGATCATAGGCCTGCCCGGGTAAGGCTTAGTCAACCGCCCGGTAGTGTAAAGTTGAGTTGCGCAAGCAACAAGTCTGATAAGCGAGTGTGGCGAGGTGAAGGGTGCAGCCCTGAATCTGACACGTAGCTCCGAGAACTGAAATTTTGGGACCGTGCCGATCCCATCTCACCGGGCGCAGGCCATGCGGCGGGTACGTTAGCGACGAGTGCAGCGTCGACACCCCGGGGTCTAAGACAGCATCGAGCCATACAACGACCGGTAGACGATAGCACCTGGGATGGACTAAAAGGATATATAACCAACAGCAAGTTAGACAAAGAGCAAGTAATTAAAAATTACAAACAACTTTGGCAGATAGAAAAAGCCTTTAGAATATCTAAGACTGATCTGAGGGTACGCCCGATATATCATCGATTACCCAAAAGAATATCGGCACATATTACAATTGCCTTTTGTGCTTATAAATTATATAAAGAACTGGAAAGACGACTAAAGCAGAAAAACAGCAGCCTAAGCCCGACAAAAGCAATAGATATTATGAAAACGATTTATCGACTAAGGGTTACACTTCCCAAATCACAAAAGGATTCCACAATTTTATTCGCAAAAGAACCACAACAGGCTCAATTGCTAAAACTATTCAATATCACCCCGAACGTAAACTGACTCATTGCGGAAAACGGGTGAGGTTCACCTTTACAATGGTAAATCATCATTGAGGTGAGCCTCACTTCAACAAACTTATTTTAGCAACATTAATTTTTTCGTTTGTGAATATTCATCGGCATTCAGACAATAAAAATAAATTCCGCTTGGTAAATTTT
>JAWOIY010000019.1:0-3017 GCA_046484425.1 Desulfobacterales bacterium
ATGACTTTTCTTAAGAAAATGTAAAATTGGCTTAATATCATCTATTTTATTTATTTCATTATCAACAGGGAAAAATCCATTATACAAATTTGCAATAACGATAAATGCGTTAAGATTAATCCTATTTTCAACACATAATTCTTCAACAGTTGAATTGTCAACAGAAAAGTCAATATCAAAATGCTGCAAACAAAGTAACAATGTATAATTTTCATTGATTAAGTCAAGCATTTTTTTGTCTTTGGTAATATAAGATTTCTGAGTTTTATACATTTTTTAATTGCAAAGTTAATTTAAAATCAATAAATAGTTATTAGTAGCAGGCGTGTGGCAAAAAAAGCATGTGTGTGGCTGCGAAGGGATGGTTGTAGGGAAGGGCAGTCACACTCTTGCTTTTGTGGGTTGGATTTTCCTTGTTTTCTTTTTTGTCTTTATGCAGCAAAAATTCCTTTGTCATTCTGTCGTCTGTTTGTCTTTTACAATGAACGCTAACGGTTGGGGGTATGAAACGTTGGGGAGTGCGGATGATTGTTTGTCCACTTTCAGTGAACCTTATGCGTGCTAGAAATGCTCGTTTAACAGCAATTGCCCCAATGTTTTATACCCTTTGTTGTACGCAGTGCTTATTATCTATTATTAAGGGTTTATATATTTTCATCGGTAAATCTATCCTTTTTCCAAACACCAAATCAGCTTTTAGGCTGAAATTTTGCCCTTGTTTTCAGCTCTTTTTTTTATTTTTTATCACTTTTCACCTTCCACTCATTCAAAAGTTGACCTAATTTCACAGCAGGACACACCTCTCCCAGGTGAAATTTATGCCGCTATTGCCCTTCTCTTCTCTTTCATCAAGCTTCGCTTGGAGAGTATGATTTCGCCGGATCTGCATTTAAATATCGAGTATATGTACGTTTTTTCAACACGACAGGTTGAGCAAACCTTAGGGTTCACGGGCATTTCATAGTCTTCTATTTGTTCCTCGGCAACCACTTCGGGAATAGGATCTTTATAGTGATTATTCAAAACGGCTTTTGTCCTCGCAGCGTAAGCGCCATAGTACCTCACTATCCTAAAGAATGGAAGGGGAACATGCTGCAGCAAGCGGGGAAAAAATTCTCTGTAGCCAAGCGTTAATTCCTTTTCGATGGGCTTTCCATTGAAGTCTAGATTCTTATAGTCCTTGTACCTGAAGCTGATCTTCTCCCCGTCAATACTGGTTATTTTATACTCGCTCAGGCAGGCCCGCTTGGAGTAGCGTCCAATGTACCGAATCACCAGCGAGGGAATGGCCATCGATGGTTCAAAGTGTACTCGCCAGTTTTTCTCATTAACCCTTTTCAGGAAGCCTAAAAAGTCAATTCTACTCTTAAATAGGTGCACCAAAGATCCTGAATCGTATAGTTCCACCAGCTTGTCCTCGAACTTGCAGCGAAACTTGTGCTGGATAAACTCATAGTTCACATAGTCGCCCTTTATCTGCTCTATCCAGTGATTGCTGTTCACGCCTCCCCATGAGAGGATCATATGAACGTGGCAATGAAAATCCTTGGTCTCGCCAAACGTGTGCAGCACGCTGATAATGCCCGGTTTCAGCCTGTACTTGTGCCACATCCAGTCTTTTACCGACTCCGCTGCCGCTTTGAACAAAAAATCCAGCAAATGCCACTGGTTTGCTTTTATCAGGTTGTTGAGCTGGTGCGGTAGGGTAAATACAACGTGGCGGTGTGGAATTTTCATCAACTTGCCTTCCATTCTGTCTGCCCATTTGAGGGTATCGCTCCAGCTGCAGGTAGGGCAAAAGCGGTTTTTACAGCTGTGGTACACCGGGCTTACCTCTCCGCACACCTCGCAGGCGTAGTAGTCAACCCCCAGCGCTTCTGTCCGGCACACCCTAATGGCCGAAACCGCCTTGTGCTGCTCGTACCTTAGAGGCTTATGGTCACCGGCAACGTACTCCTCCCAGTGGGCATTGAAGAAGTCCGCCAGCCGGAAGCGCCTCTCGGGAGCCTGTGGCTGATGCGTATGCGGGGTATTATCCATCATGGGCTACACCTCTTGATCTGGTTCTTGAGCATCATATCCTCTATGCGCTCCTGGCCGTAGTCGGTGAACATCAGCTCATCCGTTGCCCCGCAGCGGGGGCACGTGGGTTCTGGAGTGAACTGTAGGTCGTCAAAACGGTCAAAGCACACCTTGCTGTACCCAAAGGTAAAAATATTCAAGCAGTTCCTGCATGAAAATTCAATTTCTTTTGTCATGGGAGAAGTCTTATTTGTAAGGGCTCACGCATCGTAAGCCCCTAACGTGCTATGCTTTAGCATTGCGTACAACGGCTGGGGGTGTGGCGAGTGTGGGAGAGCGTGTTACGTTTTCGTCGCCCGACGAAAACGCCCGAGCGGGCGAAACCGCTCCGAAGTTCCAAAGTCAACCCACATTGGCTACACCCCTTGTTAGCGCAAGTAATTTAACAGTTTCTCTTTTCTGCGTCCAGTTTCAATTCTTTAAATTTTTCTTTTATTTTTCTAAGGTCTTTGAATTGAACATTTTCTAAACTTATTGTTTTTTCAGTCGATGGTAATCCAATTTTAATTTCGTATAGTTGTATCGTTATTTTCTTAATGTCTTCAAATTTTATCGTTTCAATCGTTTTGTCTTTTGATAATAAGTATTTCATTTCTTTTTCGTCCCACTGGATAAATTTTTTTTCATTCCTTTTATTAGAATATCCTAGAGTAAAAAATACTATCCCCTGTAACGTATAAAATACATAATTCCAATCACCACCATTCCAATCTGTATTGAATCCATTCATTATTGACTTTATCAAAAAAGTCATTCCAAATACAGTAAAAAGTAGTCCAAAAATCTTAACATAAATTTCAAGCCCTTTTTGTATTTTGTAAATCTGAATTCTTTCCATATCGTTTCTTATTACTCAAGTTTCGCACATCTTTTTACCTGTATCTATACCAGTGATATGCAATAACTGGCATTCTGTTAAGTTGCTGTATGTTTGT
>JAWOIY010000070.1:0-6824 GCA_046484425.1 Desulfobacterales bacterium
ACCGGGAAAAGTTGGTGCGAATATTGGCCTGACCGCTGTTTCCGTAAAGCTCCGGCGAAGGTTTATACCCGTCAAATAAAAAAGTTTCTAAAAATTGATACCTGTAGGTGCGGATGAATCCACACCTGCCAGTTACCGGTTTTAAGACTTTTTAACTAGACGCCAATAGGCTTTCGCCGGAATGCCAAGAAAAACTAAAACATCAAGGAAAAGAAACGCATATATAAATTCTATGAATATTACCGATAAGCAACGGGTAAAAAAACGACTGGACCGACTGGCCTGGTACCTGGATAATTCAATTCAACTGCCGGGATTGAATGTCCGAGTCGGAATTGACCCTCTAGTCGGGCTTATTCCAGGGATTGGCGACACCATTGGCGCGATCATGTCCAGCTATATCCTTTCCGAAGCCGCCCATCTCGGAGCACCCAAGTCCATTTTGCTGAAAATGGCATTTAACATCGCCGTTGATGCCTTAGCAGGCGCCCTGCCAATATTCGGAGATCTCTTTGATTTCGGCTGGAAAGCAAATCAGCGCAACGCGCGGATACTAGGGGGCTACCTGGACAACCCGCGGGAAACTGTGGCTAGCAGCCGCCTGTTTGCATGGGTTCTGGTCGGGTCGCTCATTGGACTCTTTATATTTGTCGGCCTGCTTGGTTATCTGCTGGTTTATGCGCTCTGGAACAGCAGACAATAACACTTAAGAACCTTAGGAGGAAATGACTCATGGATCTGGTAAGAATAATTATGGCGATACTGCTCCCCCCTTTAGGCGTTTTTCTTCAGGTAGGCTTTCGCGGCGCTTTCTGGCTGAATATTCTTCTGACCCTTTTAGGCTACATTCCCGGCATCGTGCATGCGGTCTGGATCATTGCCAAACGCTGAGCAAAGCAGAACATTCCAGAAAAGAGATGTAGAAAAAGGAGAAGTAGCCATGAACAACATGCCGAAAAACCCCAAACAAGGGATGAAAAATCATTCCATTGCTTTCTATGTTATCCTGGCGGCGGCCCTGGTTACTTTTATCCAAACGTTCACCTTGCTGTCTCCCATTCTGTTGTCATTTATACTCATTATGCTGATTACGCTCTCAGTCAACCCTGCGGTTTCATGGATGCGGTCCTTGACGGGTAGCAGAAAAGGTGCGACGGCGTTAGTCACTACAACCATGATCGTGGGCGTTGTATTGACGGGCTGGGCTTTCGTCGGGACAATGAAGAAATCATACATAAACTTATCTAAAGAGTTGCCCGTTTACTGGGAACGTCTCCAGAAGCCTCTGATCAAAATAGAGCAAAAAGCATCGCTCTCCGAGGAAAAACTCCAGGCGGAAGTCACCACTGAAATTAGAAAGGCAGAGACAGCGGCAGGCAAACCCCAAGCTGACGTGCGAACTACCGAGCCGGCTCCGCCCATCTCCCCGGATGAGTCGGGATCCATTCGGACCCGGTTGAGCGAAATGTTACACGGCTTGATCGGCAGCTTCACGGCGATGGCGTTCAACGGGGCTCAGATGCTGGTCGTTTTGGTGACGGTCTTCTTCGGGGTGATATTTACCCTGATGGATCCCCGTCCGATCATCAGGAGTATATTTTTAATAGTTCCCGAGCGTCACCACGACCGGACCCTGATCATCATGCAACGCATTGGAAAGTTCGTCCCGTGGTGGGCAGGGGCTACGCTGGTGGGAATGGTGGCGATTGGTCTGCTTGTGTTTCTGTTCATGTTGCCGATCTTTGAATTTATGGACGCCCTTCTTCTCGGGTTGATCGCTGGCGTCATGGCGGCTGTTCCTTTTCTGGGCCCGGTTCTCAGCGCTGTGCCCGCACTCTTGCTCGCTCTCGGCATAGGAGGCATGACCCCGCTGTGGGTTTTGCTGGCCTACATCGTTGTCCAGGCTTTGGAAGGCAATGTGATTCAACCTTTAGTGATGGTGCGAGGCATAAAATTGCACCCGATCGCCTTGATATTTTCGATGCTCCTGTGTGTGGCGGCCTTTGGCGTATTAGGTGTTCTGGTTGCAGCCCCTTTGGCTGCCATTGCGGATATTCTGCACGATGAGCTTTATCGCAAGCGTTTTATTCCCACGGTAACAGACGCTGACCTGGATGATCTGGCCCGAAAGGCACTCAACGAAAAATACTCCTGCAAGTAATCCTGGAAAGCGATGAGAACCAGGTTCCCATCTTACACTTTAACCTCACTTACAGACAGGGCATTCGTCGCCTCTGCATGGCTCCTCTCACCGTAATCCCCAGAGTGGCGATAAAATGTTTTTTATGCGCTGTGTTTATCGGGTTGTCAATTGCATGGTAGTACCCCTGGCTGCGTGGTTGGCGTGGCAATTGAGCGAGAAAGACGTGGGTTTTAGTTGGAGGTTTGTCCAGCATCAAAAAAATACAAAAAGGTCATATTTGACCATAGGGTTAAATATAACCCTTTTTATGTTGAAATTTATGACGGTTCCACAAATATTTTTTGGACTGATTATGGTTAAAAATAAGATAGATAAATCACATTCCCAGAGTGTTGGAGACCTGGCACAAAAATTGAATATTTAAAAATTAGAATAATCAACACGCGATCACAAAGCCCGGCATCCTTTTTCAAGTTAAAAGGGTTTCGTCACACCGGCGAAGACCCGTTGGCGTCAAGTTAAGGGTCTTTTAAACACCGGTTTCATGGTTCGGGAGTAACCCTGAGCATGTCATTGTGAGGGAGCGACTCGCCTTGGTTAAATTGTGATGTTGGCCTCCTCAGAATGACGGACTTTAATACTTAATCCGATATAAGGAGAAAACGAAAAATGTCACTTGGAACTATATTACCCGCAATTCTGGTACTGGCACTTGTGGGAATAATCCCCGTCTGGCCCCATAGCCGGTCGTGGGGGTATATGCCCAGCGGCGGAATCGGCTTGGCCCTTCTGATCGTACTCAGGCGGGGTTAAGGATTTTATCCCTTTCTTGAGAAAGGAGCAGAGAAATGAAGAATTGGACAACTGACAAGGCTGAAGAAACCGGCGCGGAGTCCCAAGGCTCAGGCAAGTCGACCGGCTTCGAAAATGTCAAAAACATTATTGCTGATAAGATACATAAAGCTGCTGAGGCTCTGGGCGAAAAAGCAACAAATCCGGACGCGCATTACGGCATGGCTCAGTACGGGAAACAGGCATCCGAATGGCTGGATCAATCAGCGGATTACGTTCGGGAATTTGATTATATGCAGGCAGATGTCAGAATCCGGGAATACGTCGGGCAGAGGCCGGGTCGCAGCCTATTGATCGCAGGAGGTGTCGGCCTGATTATCGGAGCCATTTTACGACGAAGGTAAGGAGGTGGTTTTTCGATGAACAACAAATTGGTAAACAAAGACACTATAACACAACGAGACTCCTTCAGTGAACTCTTAGGACAGCTTGCCAACAACTCAGCCACTGTGGTTCACGACGAAATTGAGCTGGTGATCCAGGGAATTCGTGAAAAGATGACGGCCGGCCGCAGCGGAGTCATAACAGTGATGATAGGAGCAGGAATCGGTTTTGCCGCCTTCATGTGTCTTTGTGTAGTATTGGTCATCGGGCTCACTTCTTATATGGCCCTGATTATGGCGTCTCTTGTCACTGGAGCTGCCCTTGCTTTAGTTGGCGGCATCATTGCCTTCATCGGCTACAGGAAATTGAAAAAGTCGATGCATAACACATGACAGTGGAAACACTGAAAAGGAGAACTGAAAATGGCTGAAAGAGAGCATTTAAGTAACGAAAAGGAAGCGGATGTCGAGCGCAGTTCCGAAGATATACGCCAGAATATAGCCAAAGAAAAAGAGAACATTTCCCAGAAAGTCGATCAAATCGGCGAGCGGATCAAAGAGAAGCTCGATTGGCGCGAATATGTGAAGGACTCTCCATACTTGGCGATAGGGGTTGCTGCCGGCCTTGGTTATATTGGCTCAAGGGTATTGATAACACGCACCACTCCTATGGAACGAATCATGGATTCCATTGCCGGGGAAGTTCGTGGCTCACTCGGTGGCCTGATTCCCGGAGCCGCCGGCCCCGGCCTGATCAGGATGACCCTGTTGGGTATCGCCACGAAGACTGCCGCCGGGTGGATAAAGAATGCATCTTCGACATAAGTGGTAAACGGTGCCGCTGGTCCCCGACCGCCGGCAGGAGATGGTTCAACCGTTGGCCCGATTGCAGGTAATTAATACCTAAACCAAAACTTCCCTTCCAGTCGGGAAAGGTTGGGGGAGGGAGAAAAGGAGTTTTCGTTCAGACACTATATAACCATCAATGTTTAAATTTTACCAGGAGGATAACATGAATATGGAAAAGAAGAATAACGATGCCGCCGAACAGAAAAGTGGAAAAGAGTCCGGCAGCGATAGTACTGCTGATCAGACAATTTTTGAACGAGGCGAAGAGACTTATGGGCAAGCGAAGCAGACGGTAAGTGATGCTTACGACAAAACCAGCGAGAAGGTCAGCGAAACGTATGAGAAGGCTAAGAGTTATAGTCGCGATAATCCGGGCAAGACCATTCTTATCGCATTAGGGATAGGAGTGGGCCTGGGGCTTCTTCTGGGTGCAGGCACTCGTCGCTCCCATAACGGCCGGTTTGCCCGACCCGTGGTTAACGCGCTCTCCGACATTGCTCTGGAGTTTTTCCGTTAAATTGTTCTGTTACCGGAAAAAACAATCCAAAAAATTTGCGAAATTTCAAACATGAAAGAAATGGAGGATCGATATGCTTAACAATGAAAAAGGGAAGGTGGGGTGGATTTTACTTTGGGCCTTGGGAATTCCTATCCCCATCTTATTGGTGCTGTTCGTGCTGCGCGGGTGCACCTGATACGATCATCAGTTGTTTTAAATTTGAGTATGGTAAGTTAAGTTGCGTCGTAGGGTGCGCTTAATCACGGCTTCGTGCCATATTTTGCTTATTCAGACCCAGTAAGACCTACCAGTCTGCGGAACCTTTAAACGAACACAAAAGGGAGAAGACAAATGAATGAATTTTTTAAGATGCTCAAAAAAGACCATGAGGGAGTAAAGAAAATTCTAGGACAGCTTAAAGAAACCAAAGAGAAAGAATCGAGTAAGCGGGAAGATTTATTCCAAAAGCTTAGGGAAGAGCTGGTGCCTCATATGAAAGCCGAAGAAAGCGCTTTCTATCCGCCTCTAATGGAGAAGAAAGAGGCCCGCGAAGATGCCATGGAGGGAATAGAGGAGCATCATGTGAGTGAACTGGTCTTAAAAGAACTTGAGAAAATGCCGAAGGATGAGGATAAATGGGGAGCCAAGGTGGGTGTGTTTAAGGAGCTCGTGGAGCACCATATCAAGGACGAGGAAAGTAAGGTGTTTAAAAGCGCGGAAAAGGCTTTGGACCCGGACGCAATTAAAAAAATCATGAAACAGTTCGAACAGGACAAGCAGAAAATCAAAAAGAGCTTGAAGTAACGAGGGGCCATGTCATGGCAAAGCCCCGCTGGGGCTTTGTCAATGCCCTAAGTAAAGCGAAGCAAAAAATGGCCAAGGCAATTTCAGCGAAATCACGCGTGACGAAATATCGCGCCAAGCGGGATTTCGCCACGACGTCCGAACCGGCCGGGAAGAAGGCAGTGTCTTCCTCCTCGACGCTGCGCTTCGTCATCCAGCGGCACGACGCGAGGCGCCTGCACTACGATTTGCGCCTCGAGCTTGACGGCGTCTTCAAGTCGTGGGCCGTGACGCGGGGACCCTCGCTCGATCCGAACGACAAGCGTCTTGCGGTCGAGGTGGAGGACCACCCGCTTGAATATGGCGATTTCGAAGGCACCATTCCCAAGGGCCAATATGGCGGCGGCACAGTGCAGCTGTGGGACCGCGGCTACTGGATTGCCGAAGGCGATCCGCATGACGGGTTGAAACGCGTCGAGCTGAAATTCTCTTTGGAAGGTGAGCGGCTTAAAGGCGGCTGGGTGCTCGTGCGCATGAAGAACGACCGGAGCGACGGCAAGCGCACCAACTGGCTGCTGATCAAGCACCGCGACGACGCCCGTGCGGGCGATGGCGATGCCCTCCTAACCGACCCCAAATCAATCGCCTCAGGTCGTAGCCTGGATGCGATCGCGGCCGGCAAGAGCAAGGCGCCGACGTCCTTCATCACGCGCAAGCTGAGCGTATCCGGTGCCGTGGTGAGATCTACAAGCGTGAAGAAACCAGCGAGGTATTCGACGACGGTGGCCATGCCGCGTTTCATAGAGCCGCAACTCTGCAAGCTGGTCGAACGCGCCACGTCCGAGCCGGGTTGGGGGCATGAGGTCAAGTTCGACGGCTATCGCATGCAGCTCCGCGTCGAAAATAACGACGCGCAGCTCCGCACACGCAAGGGGATCGACTGGACTGCCAAGTTCGGCGACATGGCCGCGGCCGCGAGCGCGCTCCCCGATTGCCTGCTCGACGGCGAGGTCGTGGCGCTGGACAAGCACGCCGAACCGGACTTCGCAGCGCTTCAGGGGGCCTTGTCCGAACACAATACCGATGAGTTGATCTACTTTGCCTTCGACCTTTTATTCGCCGGTGGCGAGGACTTGCGCGAGCTGCCGTTACGCGATCGCAAGGCGCGGCTGAAACCCTTGTTCGCCAAGTCCAGTTACTTGTCGGTTTGGGCTCGGCACGCCGAGTGGGATGCTTCTAAGTAGTTATTTACGCCCTAATCAATGAATCGGCCGAAAAGGTATTTCGGCAACTGCCAAAACAAACCACAATAAATAAGGAGAAAAAGTACAATGAAAACAGCAAGGTATCATTTGGCACTGATAGTAACCATAAC
>JAWOIY010000092.1:0-5850 GCA_046484425.1 Desulfobacterales bacterium
CGAAAGCACGAAATTTATAAAACACGAAAAAAAACTTTTTTTATTTCGTGATTTCGTTTTTTCGAGTTTTCGTGATTGTTTTTAAATTTTTGTCCAAAAAGCAACACATTGACAACCAAAGAATTAGAATCCGGATCACTCTGCGACGTAATGGTTCATATCGCCTTTTGGGAAAATATATGGCGATGGACCGATATCGGTGAAATTTATCTGATAAGACTTTCATTGAATGAAAGGGTGCAGTCAGAAATCAAGGTGAAGCATGACCGGAATATGCGTACTGAAAATTACCATTCAGGAGTAGGCCTGGGGCTCGTACACAGCCATTCCCGAACTTTTAGGCCCTGATTCTCCGACAGACACCCCCCAGGCGGAGCTATGGATGGGCGCCCACCCAAAGGCACCTTCAATGGCAAAATGCAATGGCGCGTGGCGATCCTTGGTGGAATTAATTGAGGAAAATCCGCAGGACATTCTTGGTGAAAAAGTCGCTGAAAAGTTTAAAAACAGGCTTCCGTATCTTTTTAAGGTGCTGGCTGCTGAAAAACCGCTTTCCATTCAGGCGCATCCCAGCCGGGATCAGGCCAGGGAAGGATTCGAAATGGAAAACAGGCTCGGAATTCCTTTGGATGCGTTTAACAGAAATTACAAGGATGACAACCACAAACCCGAGTGTATCTGCGCGCTGTCCGCTTTCTGGGCATTGAACGGATTTCGAAAAATTTCCGCCATGATTTCGCTTCTGGAGAGAATATGCCCGCCGGGATTAAAAGAGGAGCTTGATCTTCTTCATCGAAAGCCCGATTCTGTTGGGTTAAAGCGTTTTTTTCAGGCCATGATGACCATGGATCATAGGTTTCAGAAACAAGTCGTTGATGATGCGATAAAAAATGTAAAGCAGGTAAGGGGTGAAAACAATGCATATCAGTGGATGATCGAGCTTAATAAAGAGTACCCGTCGGATATCGGTATTTTTTCTCCGGTCATTTTGAACCTGATCTGTCTGGAACCGGGGCAGGCCATGTTCCTGCCGGCCGGAACGCTTCACGCTTATCTGGGGGGTGTCGGCATAGAATTAATGGCGAATTCAGACAATGTATTACGGGGCGGACTGACGCCGAAGCATGTTGATGTTAAAGAGCTGTTGAATGTACTTAACTTTGAAGAATGCGAAATCAACATTCTCAATATGGAAAGAATAAATCCGTGCGAACATCGATTTGAAAGTCATGCCGAAGAGTTTGTCTTGTCGGTGATCACGGTAAAAACTGATATGAATTATTTCAGTCCCGATAAAAGGTGCGTTGAAATTTTGCTTTGCACGGACGGAAATGCAGTCATTAACGACTTGGCGAATAATAACAGCGTCCTCATTAAAAAGGGAATGTCGATCCTGATATCCGCAATTGTAAAAAAATACAGTATTAAAGGAGATGCTGTTCTTTACAAGGCTTCGGTCCCGATTTAGCGAATAAAAAAAGTCTTGACATTAAAAAATCTATAAGTTAAGAGGGGTTCCAAATTAATTGAATCAAGGAAAATAAATGGTGCATAAAAAAACAGGCAGCTATTTTTTTTATTACTGGTATTATTTTAGTACCGGTCTGCCTGAGGTGCGCTGATACAAGAACAACTTGCAAAGCGAAAAAACCGTGGGTAGATCGAATATCCCACGGTTTCGTGTTTTAAGGGCCGTGGAGAAATTTCACGGCCTTTTTTCATGGAAAAGGAGGCGGACAACATGACATATTTAGGAAAACGGATCCGTATAGAACGGATTATCAATCGAAACACCCGTAAGACGGTCATTGTTCCTATGGATCACGGAATTTCAATGGGTCCCATCGACGGACTGAAGAACATGAAGAATGCCATTCAGAAAGTGGCGGAAGGTGGCGCAAATGCCATTGTGGAACACAAAGGGCTTGTGGGTGAAGGACACCGCGGAGAAGGTAAAGACATCGGTCTGATCATTCATTTGTCCGCTTCCACGAGCCTTTCACCGTATCCCAACGTGAAAACACTTGTTTGCACTGTTGAAGAAGCGATCAAGCTTGGCGCCGATGCGGTATCCATCCACGTCAATCTCGGAAACGGCCAGGAAAAGGAGATGCTGCGCGATTTTGGCCGGGTAAGCAATGAAGCCCGAATCTGGGGGCTTCCGCTGCTTGCCATGATCTACCCGCGGGGCGAAAAGATCAAGGACGAATATGATGTCAATGCAGTAAAGCATGCCGCACGTGTTGGAAACGAGATGGGTGCGGACATTGTCAAGGTGTCGTATACCGGCTCTGTGGAAACGTTTAAAGAAGTGGTGTCAGGGTGTTCAATTCCGGTGGTCATTGCCGGCGGGCCTAAGATGGATTCCGATCGGGAAATCCTCGAAATGGTAAAAGGGTCCATTGAAGCCGGAGGAGCCGGTGCCTCTATCGGCCGGAACGTGTTTCAGCATGAAAATCCGACACTCATGGTAAAGGCAATCTCGTCCATCGTTCACGACGGTAGCAGCGTAGAAGATGCCCTAAAGATTTTGGGTAGCTAGGGAATAATACAATGCGAAAAATATGGGTAAAGGTGGATCCCTGGGATAAAAAAATCGTTACCACCGCACTTGAAGGCGGTGCAGACGGTATCATGCTTCCCCAGGGATATTCCGAAAAAGTAAAAGCTTTGGGAAGGATTGAGACCATTTCCGAAGATGGTGAATTAAAGCTCGGTGAAGACGTCGTGTTTTTTAACGTCAAAAGCGGCGAGGATGAGGATAAAATCGTCAAACTCAGTCAGAAGAAACGTGTTATCCTTCAATGCAGTGACTGGACAATCATCCCCCTTGAAAATCTCATAGCAAAGGGTGCGAATGTTATTGCCCAGGTGCGAAGCCTGGAAGAGATGGAGACCGCTTTCGGAATTCTTGAAAAAGGCGTGAGGCATGTCCTTTTTCATGCAAACGATGCAATTGAGCTTAAAAAGGCACTCTCATGGTTTCGTTCAAAGGGGGACAGGATTGCGCTCCAGACTGCCGAAGTCATCGAAGTAAGACCCGTTGGAATGGGGGACAGGGTCTGTGTGGACACGTGCACGGCCATGGGAATGGGACAGGGGATGCTGGTTGGAAACAGCAGCAGTGCGCTGTTCCTCATCCATTCCGAAAGCATATCCAATCCGTATGTTTCGCCCAGGCCCTTTCGGGTGAATGCAGGGCCGGTGCATTCATACACCAGGGTTCCGGGGGGAAAAACAAGATACCTTTCAGAGCTTTCAGCCGGAGATCCGGTACTGATCGTCGATTTTAAAGGAGATACGGTCTCCGGCATTGTCGGGCGCTTGAAGATCGAGAAACGTCCGTTAATGTTAATAAAGGCTGTTTTTAACGACAAAGAAATTACCACCATTGTTCAAAATGCGGAAACCATCCGGCTGACCGATCCCCAGGGAAAGGCCGTGTCGGTTGTGAACCTGTCTCCCGGTGACAAGGTCCTGGTGGCAATGGAAGAGGGCGGCAGACATTTTGGCATGAAGATAGAAGAGTCCATCACGGAGAAATAGGCAGCGGCATTTTTAGATTCAAACGATTATGGTTCTTTCTTAAGAGTTTAGCTGCTCCACGTATGCTTAAATTTTTTCTGAAAGAACTCGTAGATAACGGCTCATAATGAAAAAACTGGGTTTAGCTTCTGAGTATGGTTTTGGTTTTAAAACCATATATGATCGCATTCAAGCTGATCCGGAATGGTTTTTTCATAACGAGCCGTAATCCACTCAAACAGCTTCCAGTAAAAATTTAAGCATACCTGAAGCTCCCTAAAAACAGATTTGTTTCAAAAATCTAAACAGTTATGTTCTTTCTAAAATCCGGCAACTCGATGAAAAACAAAATACAACGGAAACAGATCAGTGATCGAGATAAAACAACAGAAAATATATGATAGTGAAGTCACCGTTCCGGGATCAAAGAGTTACACCCACAGGATTCTCATTGCTTCAGCCCTTTCCGGCGGGGTTTGTACCATAACCAATGGATTAAAAAGCGAAGATACGCTTCTGACTTTAGGTGCATTAAAGCAAATGGGAATAATTATAGATGTACGGGATGATCGGTTTGTCGTGCATGGGGGGAAGGGGAGATTCAAGCCGTGTCATAATCCGATATACCTCGGAAATTCCGGAACTTCAATGCGCCTTTTAACCGCCGTGGCGGCTCTGGGGCAGGGGAGCTACACGCTGACAGGGATAAAACGGATGCAAGAGAGACCCATCCAGGACTTGCTGGATGGACTCGTTCAGATGGGGGTAACAGCCCGATCGAAAAAAAATACGGGATGTCCTCCCGTTGAAGTCAAAGGCGGCAAAGTTAAAGGCGGCAGCGTTGCGCTGAGATGTGGCGTCAGCAGCCAGTTTCTTTCATCGCTGCTTCTAATCGCACCTTACACGCAAAAGGGAGTTGAAATAAACATCATCGAAGGTCCTGTATCAAAACCATATGTGGATATGACCGTCGATGTCATGGAAGAACTTGGCGTCCAAGTCAAACGTGACGGTTACCTACGCTTCAGCGTTGCCGGAGGACAGATGTACAGGGCAGGATCTTATGCGGTTGAGCCCGATTGTTCTCAGGCCGGATATTTTTGGGCGGCAGCCGCCATCACCGGCTTGAAGATTAAAGTAAAGGGGACGGCAAATAAAACACGGCAAGGCGATGTCCGTTTTACGCAAGTTCTTGAAAATATGGGGTGTAAAATCAATCATGAAGCCGACGGCATTTCAGTTTCCGGTGGGTCCCTTTCGGGGATAACAGTTGATATGGCCGATATGCCGGATATGGTGCCGACACTTGCAGTGGTCGCGGCATTTGCCGGAGGAACTACGGTGATCGAGAATGTGGGTCACCTCAGGGCAAAAGAGAGTGACCGTTTGGGTTCTGTTGTAAAAGAGCTTTCCAAAATCGGGATAGAAGCGAGTTGCAGCGATACCGATATGAAAATCAAAGGCGGAAGTCCTAAAGGTGCGGAAATTGACACCTACGGGGATCATCGTATGGCCATGAGTTTTGCTCTTGTCGGCCTGAGGGTTCCGGGTATTATTATCAGAGATGAAAAATGCGTTGAAAAGTCGTTTCCGGATTTCTGGGATGTGTTTGAAGGGTTGTCCCGGAGATAAACACAATTTAAATCGGACATTAATATCCCATTTTATTCGGTCTTGAAAAACCTGGTCCTCTCCCGCAATGCGGGATCTTCGATGGGCCAAGCCTGTCCCGCATTGCGGGAGTTAGAGATAGATGGCTCTGCCTTGGAGTATTGTCCCAAAAAATACAAATTCCAAGCACCAAATTCCAAATAAAACTCAAATTCAAATATCCAATGACCAAAACCTTCCAGAACGAGACATTGTTTGGATATTAGAATTTCGGTCATTGGGATTTGTTTGGTATTTGGGATTTGATATTTGCGATTTCAGTAAGTCAATGAACATTCAACAAAGCAAATCAGCTCTGGGGATAACTAAAGCCTGAACCTTCCCCGCAATACGGGATCTTTGATGGGCCAGAATTCTTTACTTGTCTCTCTGCCGGCTTTTTGATAAAGGTTCAGAGCGATCAGAGAATGAAGCATTCTTTCCTGAAAACGATCTTCTAAAGTAATAGGTTATGAAGGAATTTGATGTAGAGGAACTCGCCCGGTACAACGGTGAAAACGGAAATCCCGTCTACGTTGCATATCAAGGTAATGTATACGATGTCAGTGAGAGCAAACTCTGGCGCACCGGTATGCACATGAAGCGTCATCATGCAGGAAGGGATCTGACAGCCGACATCCAGTCAGCCCCCCATGAACCGGATGTGCTGGAAAG
>JAWOIY010000130.1:0-2549 GCA_046484425.1 Desulfobacterales bacterium
CAATATCTTCGGTATCAAGAAAAATTAGGTCAACGTCGCAGAATCCACGGCGTGCGAGATCGGTCAAAAGCAGTAATTTTTTCTCCTTCAAGGTAATACTGTGAGACACAATCGCCAGGTCCAGATCGCTTTCCGGGTGCATTTTTCCCGACCCGGTTGAACCGAACACATACACTGCCTGAATCGCCGGATATCTTTGAAATACATCTTTCAGAGCTTTAATATCATCACTGGACAGGTTTTTGCCCCTGGACATTGCGCCAAAGTTCTTTGATGTTTTTGACATCTTGCATACCTTTGAATAAATTGAACGGTTCAAGGTTCAAGGTTCTGAGTTGGAAAAAGATTCAATTACATCTCATTGCAGTCTGATTATCGACAGCAGCAGTTCACGATTGGTGAATTCTTCATAAATTTTCTTAAGCTGGAATGTGGCGTTGCTTAACCGTGAACCGTGAGCTCTGAACCTTTTAACCTGGATATTGATAAATGCTCTTTCTTTTAAAAATCCAAGTTAACCAGCTTGAGCATAGTCAATCTATTAGCCATAATCAAGTCCAAATACGATAAATTTGGGCAATTACATATGTCGGGATATTGGGTTCGTTGGGTTCGAGGTTTAGGCAGGTGCGGTGATCAAATGTTTCCCAGAAACTGGAGGGGGGTGAGTATTTTGATCTTGCCGTATGATTTAAGGTTTAATAAATGTTGATCGCCTGAAATGATCACATCGGCCTTTCCGGCTTTAGCGCAATGGAGAAATTTATCATCCGAAGGGTCTTCTTGAATGATCACCTGGCCGGATTTAGGGATAACAACTTCAAAATAAGGCAATATTTCACTATAAAGAATATAATTGATTTCCTTCTCGGATAGCCTGAATTTTGGATAACTTAAAACTTTTATGTATTCATCGATGATATGTGTTGAGGCTAACGGTTGAATGTGTCCGATTTTCCATAAAGAGATCAACTCCCCAGGTACGCCGCCGAATAAAATCGCAGATGCAATCACATTGGTATCTATGACTGTTCGGATTTTTTTGATTTTGCCCATTTTATCGCTTCAGCAACACTATTCTCTTTTAGTCCGAGCTTCTTTACCTTTGCCCTGATCTGGTCCAGGTTGGTATCGTAAAATCTTATGGGTTTCATTATAATGACACCGTCCTTAAATTCCAAATCAAAATGTTTTATGCCAGGTATTTTTTCAATTATTTTTTTGGGGATGGTGATCTGATTTTTTGAAGTTATCTTTGCAAGCATTGTCTTGTCTCCTTGATATATTACATTACGAATTCCTTACTTTCTTACCATTTATAAAGAGAGAAAGTCAATTGAAAAATAGTGAAAAGTGAATTGTGATATGGGTTCAGAGGTTCAGGGTTACGGGTTACAAGTTACGTGTTGCGGGGTGCGGGGTGCGGGTTGCGCGTTGCGAGGTACAAAACAAAAACAGATGGCGGCGGGCGCTACAAATTCTGGGCGGCCCAAAATGCCGCCTGGACACGATTGGGAACGTTGATCTTTTTGAAGATTTTATAAAGGTGGGTTTTCACCGTATGGGGGCTGATGCACAGCTTGTCGGCAATTTCGTCATTGGTTGCCCCCACGGAGATTAGGGCAAGTATTTCGGTCTGTCTATCGGTGAGATCTCCACTACTTCTCTTTGAAGATGTAGGAGTGTCAGTATTTTCAAAAATGCATTTGGTCATCATATCTCTGGAAAGCCAAAGTTTTCCACCAAGAACAGCCAGAACCCCTTTTAGAAACATATCAAGCGAATCATTCTCATAAAAAAATCCATGGATCCCATTTAATATAAGCTTTTTATTAAAATCCAGTTCGGGGGACACATTAAAGAAGACAATTTGATTTGCTATCTTGTTCTTCTTCTTGTTATATGTTCCTAACTCCGCAAGAAGTTTCTTAGAGTCTTTTTTATGGCAGTCACATAATAAAAACCTTGGCTTGAGGTTCGTTTTGGGATCCTTTGTTGGAATTTGATTGACATTTTGCACCAAAATGCATGAGTTGCCGGTTGTTTTCTCCAGGCACGAAGCTATGAGTTCATTTTGAAGCCTTCTGGGCCCGACAATGTAAAATGTCGTTTCAGGTGGTGACCTATAGGTTTTCTGTTTTTCGGAATTCATGATGTTCATGACCCTAAATGTATAACCGGCCACAGGGCATGGTAACTTGCCAAATTCCACTCAGAAAAACCGGGGCGTGTGGTAAAAGTTAACCTGGAGCAAATTCCCAAAAATGTAGTATATTAAATAAGGTATAAAAATACAAAAGTCAATAACCTATTTTATCCTATAAAATACGGATAATATATACCAGGTTTAGGTTCAACGGTTCAGGGTTCAAAGTGCCAGGGTTCAGAGATCAGATGTCTGAGGTCAGTCCCCAAACTTCGATATTCATTATTCGATATTCTGCGGTTCAATGCGTTACGGGTTACGCGTTGCGGGTTGCGCGTTGCGGGGTACAAAACAAAAACAGATGGCGGCAGGCGCTACAAATTCTTGGCTGCCCAGAGGGCGG
>JAWOIY010000148.1:0-3456 GCA_046484425.1 Desulfobacterales bacterium
AAGCTTCAGGTGTGCTTAAATTTTTACTGGAAGCTGTTTGAGTGGATTACGGCTCGTTATGAAAAAACCATTCCAGATTAGCTTGAATGCGACCATATGGCCTTAAAATCAAAACCATTTTCAGAAGTTAAAACCAGTTTTTTCATTACGAGCCGTTATCTACGAGTTCTTTCAGAAAAAATTTAAGCACACCTGGAGCGATTCAATTTCAAAAGGCTAAACTCTTACGAGAAATCATATTAAAACCCGAGTAAGAATCAGGTCTTCATCATTGACGGTTTTTAGAAACAAGGCTTTTTTTCTTTTTCTCTGTCAACGCTCTTTGAAGAGCCCATTTATTTTGGCTATAGCTGTCTTTTTTCTTGATCAGCAGCCAGGCTACCAAAGACCCTGTCTTTCCATGTTAGGTTGAACCACTTTCGTGGAGTCGTTCGAACCTGAGAGATTTATCAGTCTGATGATTGGTACTTGAATGAGAGATTTACCTTGACCCGGTAGGCAGTGACCTTTCCGTTTTCAACCTTCATGTCCATTTGAGTAATTTCCGCGATTCTCGAATCCTTTAAGGTTTTGCTGGCGGTCTCCACCGCATTTTTGGCTGCATCTTCCCAGGAAGTCGAGCTTGTTCCCACCAGTTCAATAATTTTATAGACACTTCCACTCATGGTTTACCCCCTTTCCTTAACAAGGTTCAATTATGGGTTATTTTTATCTGTTTATCTGCCATGGGCAAATAAAGATCATCCGATTAATTTCGCTGAAAGATTGATTTTTGTACCGGCAAAAAGTCTTGAAATTGGGCATTTCTCCTTGGCTCTTTGAGCATATTGAGCAAATTTATCAGCATCAAGGCCCGGCACCTCTGCTTCACAATCTAGGTCAATACTGGTAATCTTCGGGCCGTCATCTTCTCCCAAATGAACCGACGCCGTTGTCTTTACGCTTTTTGGTGTAAAATTATCCGCACTCATGATAGCGGCAAGGTACATTGAAAAGCATCCGGAATGGGCAGCCCCAACAAGCTCTTCAGGATTTGTGCCTTTTCCTTTTTCAAAACGCGATGCATATGTAAAAGGGCCTTCAACTTCACCATATTTCATTACGCCGTTGCCTTCCTTCAGCGTGCCATTCCATCTGGCAGTTGCTTTACGTGTCGCCATAGTTTCCTCCTTTTCATGTAAGGGGTTAAATCGTTAATATTTGATTTTGGTTTGCGATTTTTTCAGGGCACTGTCTATTTTTTTTAAATCTGGTGTCATCGTTCTGTCACTCTCCAACCGATCTCTGTATTTACGAATATGATAGTCTACATAAACTTTTTACATTTTATTTCACAACACCATTTCGAACAAGGTAAATATGCATAGTTTTGAATCCCATGCATTTTTAAAAAAACATGCCTTATTCGGGTCTATTTACCGTGGATTTTCTTCAACAGCCATGCCATATTTTCGCCCAGAACCTTCATGGTATCAAGGCCTTCCTGGTCTCCTTCCACATCACCTTTATCCTCGCCGATACCCATATTCCAATAAATGGAACCGGGGACAATCATTTCCCCGATAAAAAAGAAATGGTTCATAGAATTGAATGCGTGGATGCTCCCTCCTCGGCGAACAGCAACAACCGCTGCACCGACTTTGCGCTTGAACATCCTGTCGTTGGCAATGCTGGTCATGCCGGCTCTGTCAATCAATGCCTTCATTTCCGTAGAAATGTTGGCAAAATATGTGGGCGATCCGAGAATGATGCCGTCGGCTTCGATCATTTTTTCGATGCATGAATTTATGAAGTCATTGGTCACCGAACACCTCTGATCTTTATTTTCCCAGCATTTCATGCAGGCGGCGCATCCTCGGATTTTCTTACCGGCAAGCTGAACCAGTTCGGTTGCTATGCCTTCTTTTTCAAGCTCTTTTAAAACAGTGTTTATAAGAATTGCTGTATTACCGTCTTTACGTGCACTTCCATTAAAAGCTACTACTTTCATTGCATCCAACCTCCTTGCACCAGATAATATGTAATTTCGTTACATCCCAAACCAGGCTTAAATTCAAGATGTCATGGCTCTATGAATATGCGTCATCAGATTGGTATCATTATAGAGCACCCATCGTTAACGCACCCTCAATAATGTTCTCTGTCTGATTTCTGGCATAAGGTCCGTTTTGTCCGATCACATACAGCACTTCGATGCGGTACAGCTGAATCCAATCCTTGAGCAGTACAGCAGATTTGAGGTCATCCATATGGTCAAGATCGACAGGGAGCATCTGGCGGCCATATCTCAAGGTAGCCTTTCTGGCAGATTCCAAATCTCCGGTTAGTCTGCCATATGAAATAATAAGGGTGCCTGTGGCGTCCATGACATTCTGTTTAATGCATTCGGAATAACTTTCAGATGACATCTCCTTGAGTTTGAATCTTTCGGGCAATGTGCCGGTTTCGGTGGTGCGGCCTTTTGGTATCCATCCGCCATGAGGGATTCCCAGTTTTATTGCAATGTCAAGAGCTGCCTGATCTGAATCGGTCTGCCCGCATGAAATAATTTTTTTAAGCATTGTTCTTTACTCCTGTACTCCATTTGTACCTGTTTCAAATTATCAAAGAATTCTTCATTTGTAATTTTGCCTTTTTCAATAAGTACCCGGGTGGCAACGCCCAGTTGTATTGTGGGAGAAATGGGGTCAGAGCTTTATTAAAGTATTTAAAGGATATGATACAAAGCACCTGCAAATTCAATTCGCCATGGTCTGGCCATGTCTGTTCAGGTAATATTTAATTACTTGAATGTCACTTTAATATCCTAATCAACGCTTGACCCCATTGACTTTTCTGCGCCTATAATAATCCCGATTTTTTTCATGATGAATTGCCTTTTTTGATTGAATGTCACTCCCAACGTAACTATTCAACGCTAATTCCAAGTTGCTTGCCGGAATAAGAAGATAGGAGCCAATGACATTGACCGTGTCAGCGAGTATTTTTCAAACATACCCGCCTCAGGTCCACCCACGAAGGACGAACAGCACCAATAAGATTGGGATCGGGATTCCCAATGCCCAAAGTAAAATCCACCCCACCTTCCCTTTTTCATTGTTACGCATAGAGATCCTCCATTTCTTTGAGGTTTGAAATTTTTGCTAATTTTTTGGATTGCATTTTCCGGTAAAAGAACAGCTTAACGAAAAAACTCCAGAGCTATGTCCGTTAACACATGGAACACGGGTTGGGCAAACCGGCCGGTACGCGAGTGACAAGTGCTTGCACCCAAGAGAAACCCCAGTCCTGCTCGTATCCCTGATGCGACAAGCATTGTTTTTCCAAAAAACCATAGAACCTCGAAAACTTTTGATTAACTCTTCAGAAGATCCTCAAGCCTCTTGTTTACCTCAGTCCAGTTCACTATGTTCCAGAACGCCTCGACGAACTTGCCCCTGTCGTTCCGGTAGTCAA